>JAYTNK010000139.1:0-3911 GCA_043748375.1 Cytophagales bacterium | reverse complement strand
AGTTCGGGCTTGTTCGAAAACTCTATGGGTGGCTCATATCCTAAACGAGGCAGTTATACTTATATTAAAGAACGCGTTGAATATACGTTTTATAAACCTGAAACTGCCACCAAAGAGTTGATTGATGAGGTGTTTGAGGTAACGCAAAGCATTCAAAAGTGCTTGCGAATAGTAGCCATAGCAAAATCTGCCCAACGCCACAACATGGCAAATGACATTACACGCATCACACAGCCTACGCTCTTGGTTTGGGGTTTGAACGATACCATTACACCTCCTACTGTTGGCTATGAGTTTTTGAATTTAATGCCAAACGCAGAGTTGCATTTTATCGACCATTGTTGTCATGCTCCTATGATGGAAAATGCCCCTGAATTTAACCGCGTCTTGGGTGAATTTTTAGCAAAAGCTGTTTAAAAAAATAAGCATTCAAAATGGATACTTTTCAAAGTAATCTCTCCAACAATGAATTCCTGTTAAGCGAACGGGTATCAGGCAAATCTATTAGAAGCTCTTTGTTGGCGTTTATCCAAAAAACACAACCACAATTTGTATCAGATAGTTATTTATCCATCACTGAATTAAACCATTACAGAGGCTTATATATTGCTGATTGTTTGATAAAAGAGGTGGGCGAGCTTTCAGAACTTGAGGAGAATGTATTAAATGCTTTAACAGAAAAAACAACTTTAACAGATAAAATAGATACAGAAAGCTCTCAAAAATTAACTACAGGGCAACGTATAGCCGATAAAGTAGCCTCGTTTGGGGGTAGTTGGAAGTTTATTATCTCTTTTGGTGTGTTTATTTTTGTTTGGATTTCAAGTAATATTTTTATACTTGCCAATAGAGGCTTTGACCCTTATCCATATATTTTATTAAACTTAATTTTATCATGTATCGCCGCCTTGCAAGCACCCGTTATCATGATGAGCCAAAACCGACAAGAAGAAAAAGACCGCGAAAGAGCCAAGAAAGATTATATGATAAACCTAAAATCAGAATTGGAAATCCGCATACTGCACGAAAAAATAGACCACCTTATCATGCATCAACAACAAGAGCTATTGGAAATACAAAAAGTACAAACAGATATGATGACTGATATACTCAAAAAACTATAATCCTTACCTGCCATGATAGCTGAAGAATTTATAAATCAAATGATACCGCCCCTTAAGGTGAGTGATACGGCTCAAAAAGCCCTCCAATGGATGGACGAGTTTCGCGTAAACCAACTCCCTGTAATAGAGAAAAACCTCTATCGCGGTATGGTAACTGAAGACCTAATTTATCAATATAACAAGGCTGAAGCAACACTCAGCGAGCTGGAGCTACTTTGCACAGATGTATTTGTGTATGGTCACCAGCATTTTTACGACATATTGCGCATCTCGAACCTATACAACATTCAAGCTATTGCAGTGTTGGACGATAGCCAACAATTCTTAGGAGTGGTTACGGTACAAGATGTGGTCAATACTTTTGCGGCTTCGGTTTCTATGCAAGAGCCTGGTGGTATTTTAGTATTTTTGATAGACAAACGCGACTATTCTCTTACCGAAATAAGCCGTTTGGTTGAAAGTAATCATGCCAAAATCCTCAGCACATATATCACAGATGACAAGCATGATGTCAATAAATTGCGTATCACTGTGAAAATTAATACGTCCGACCTAAACCGCATTGTGGCTACTTTTGAACGATATAGCTACAGGATTGTCGCTCAATTCCAATCGGGGCAATTCCAAGAAGTCGAGCGAGAACGGATAGATATGCTGTTCAAATACTTAAACATATAAACTAAAAGTTCTCTTATGGAATATGCGGTCGCAATTCCGTAAGAGAACTTTTTTATTAGACTTCTAAAAAACACTTTCGCAAGAAGTCTATTAAAAAGAATCTATTTTTTTATTTTATCAATGGCATGAAACGAAGTGGCAATACCTTTAATAAGGGAGGAGCTGAAGCCTTGATGCTCCATTTCGTTCAAACCTGCAATGGTGCAACCTTGTGGTGTTGTAACCTTATCTATTTCACTTTCGGGGTGTTGCCCGCCTTTGAGCAAAAGTTCTGCAGCACCTTTTACAGTTTGTGCCGCAATAAGTAACGCTGTTTTTGAATCAAACCCTATCTCGATACCTCCTTGCATACTTGCGCGGATAAATCGCAGTGCATAAGCAATTCCACACGCACCCAAAACGGTAGAAGCCTCCATGAGTGCTTCTTCAATCAATATAGCACGCCCTAATTCATCAAACAAATGCAAAACCATTTGCCGTTGCTCAACCGTAGTATTGCGCGAAGATATGCACGTCATCGACTCGCGAATAGCCACAGCAGTGTTGGGCATGGCGCGAAAAATTGGCATTGTGAAGCCTAAATGCTCCTCAATTTCAGCGATAGTTACGCCTGTAGCAACCGAAATAAGTATTTGGTTGGAGGAGTTAATCTGGTCTTTTATTTCGCTAAGCACCGCCGCCATTTGTTTAGGCTTTACCGCAACGATAATAACTTGGCTGTCTTTTATACAGTCTGCATTATTGCTTGTGAGAGAAATACCTTGCGCTGAGAGAAATTGGATAACCTCTATTTTACGCCTCGATATGGCAATTTTGTATTCTTCAGATGCTTTTACCAAGCCTTCTGCTATGGCTGTTCCTAAATTTCCGCCGCCTATGATAGCTATGTTTGTCATGCTTTTTTTGGCAAAGATACGCACTATTTTGTTTTAACAAAACTTAAGTTGTATATTACTTACGCACTCATTTCGTGCGCCTATCCCCCTTTTTGGTGCGAACATCAAACAGGGAGATAGGTATTTTTAACTATTTTTATACTTTCGCAAAAAATTTATTAAATAAACTATATTATTCAGTTATTTAGGTCTGCTTTTGGTAGGCAAGTTGCAAACTTGCCTACTTAATTTTGCAACTTAACGAATCCTGCCGCGTTTTTGTGTCCGCCACCGCCAAATTGTTTGGCTATGAGCGAAACGTCAAAGTCGCCAATCGAGCGAAGGCTATACATACTTTTGCCTTCGGCTTGAAAATAGACAATTGAGAATTTGCTTTCAGGGTTTTGCATACAAAGCAAATTACCTATTTCACTTTGCAATACGCCGCTATTTACTGTAGGCACTTGATAGCCGCCTACTTCGGTAAGAAACATATTATTGCAAAGTTTGTTTACTAATTGTGTTTGATAACGCATAAGTATGATGCCTTCTGTGCAAAGTTCTTGTGTTTTTGGGATAAGTTTATCCCAAACATCAAAGCGCATTTCATGACAACGTAAAGCAGCAGAAAATTCTTTTGATAAAGGTAGTTTGAACTGCCATAGGTCTTTATCTTGGACATACGAGAAGAAATCTGGGAGCGGCTTGCCTACGTGAAAATGCTCCCACGCCAATACAGCTCCACTTTTGTGCATATCGAATAATATTTTGAGCGTAGGATAAGCCGTTAGATTTATATCTGCCAAATCCTTTTGCGCCGATACATGGTGGTCAAGCACTTGTACGTTTTCAGCGTTCTCTACTATTTTTAATAAAATATCTTTTGGATAGCAAAAATCGACCAAATAAACAGTGGCATTCGGCTTTAATTCGGGTATAGGTTGGTTGTGTTGAACAGGCAAGTAGGTAGCTTTTGCGCCAAAATGTTTCCAAGTAGCGTAGGCAGCCGTAAACCCGTCAGGACAATCTGCGTGGTAAAGTATGTAAGTCATATTGCTTTTTATAGAATGTCAGCTATTTTTGTTTTGACAATGCAAATATCGTATCGGCTATTTTTATCGCTTATAAATTCGGGAGTGGTGGCTAATACATACACATATCCAGTTATTGCATTATAAATGGCTTGAACAGGGCGATGGTCTGCTTCATCACCTAAGAGGCTCACTTTGGTTAT
>JAYTNK010000138.1:0-7960 GCA_043748375.1 Cytophagales bacterium | reverse complement strand
TATTTTAGTATATAGCCAATAAAACAAGTAAGTTATCGTTCATTTATTAAATTCACCTTTACAAATTATTTTTAAAAACATGAAACCTTTTATTATTGTCTGCCTTGCGCTGATAACTTTTTCCACTGTCGCGCTTACCTATCGCTCTACAGGCGATGAACTTGTTTGGGAAACTGATTTTGCTACTTCTATAGAAAAGGCAAAAAAAGAAAATAAGAAACTGTTTGTAAACTTTACAGGTTCAGATTGGTGTGGCTGGTGTATTCGCCTTGAAAAGGAAGTTTTTAGCAAAGAGGAATTTGTGGCATACGCCAATAAAAATTTCGTTTGCGTAAAATTAGACTTCCCAAGAACGAAAAAACTTCCCGAAGCCGAAGCCAAACAAAACTACGACTTGGCTAAACAATATAGTGTGAAAGGCTTCCCTACTATTATGATGTTAGATACTGATAAGGCAGTAATCTTGCAAACAGGCTATCAATTCGGAGGTGTACAACCATATATTGACCACTTAGAGGTGGCATTAGCTAAAATCGCACCTGCGAAAAAGAAATAAATATTTAAAGGATTGGCAAGTAATTAGGTTACCTGCCAATTATTTTTTTCACCATTTAAACTTTTTATAGTAGGATGTTATCTATTTATATACTTGTTGGTGCGCCTATTGTCATTATACTATTTTGGGCAGGCGTTGTTACGTTATTGTCATACGTGAGCGGTTGGGTATCCCTCGCAAAACACTATGCGACATACGAAACTATACCCGCTGATGCAAAGCATTGGAAAAGTGCTGTCATTGGTTTAGTAAGCTATAACGGCATATTGACTGTGGCACATGACGAAAAAAGGTTGTATTTAAGGGCTTTCGCTATGTATTCGTTTTCGCATAAAGCATTAAGTATTCCTTGGGCAGATGTTACGGTTACGGAAAAGAAAACCATGTGGCAAACCTTTTATGTTTTACAGATTAGTAAAACAAATAGTCGCATTTGGTTAGCCAAACAAAGTTATTGGGATTTAATTAAATTGTGGGATAGCAAGTAGCACCCAGTTCGCTTAAAAAACCATAGCATTGAAGTTTGCAACCACTGCGCCAAAGGTAAACTAAGCATATTGAAACTATCACAAAAGATAATCAATATACTTTTTATGTTGGCAGGCAAGGTGTAATTTTGATAAACCTGTTGAAATGGTTAATGATTAGTCGGTTATTTTGCCTACTAGCCAAATATTGTTTTCTTGAAAGCCTTGCTCTGTCCACTCTACTTGTATCCATTGGGAGGCAAGGGTGTTTACTTCCTTGCCTACATACTGCGGATGTATAGGCAAGTCGCGCGAGAGTTTACGGTCTATAAGCGTGAGTAGTTCTACAGCTTTAGGTCTGCCAAATGCAGCCATAGCATCAAGTGCGGCGCGAATAGTGCGTCCTGTATAAAGCACATCATCAATCAAAATAACACGTTTATCTTCTATGATAAAATCTACCTTGGTTGTATTGGCTTTTAAGGGTGCATCTCTTCTGCGAAAATCATCTCGGTAAAATGTTACATCTAAATACCCTAATGGCACTTGTACTTGCGCCAATTCTTGTAATTTTCTTTTGATTTTTTCAGCAAAAAAAATACCGCGTGGTTGCAAACCAAGTATGACCGATTCTGCAAAGTCTTGGTGGTTTTCTATGAGCTCTTGTGCCAATCGACTAAGTGTTATATCAAGTAGTTGTGGACTTAGCAGGTGCTTTTTTTCCATGTTACACGAAGGGTAAAATTAAAAAAGCAAGCGCGTAAAAGTACCTATTGGAACATTTTACGCGGTTACTTTATTATTTATAGAAATTTATTTGATATAAAAAATGGCTTTCTTGCCTATCTCCTATTTATACTCTTTACCTGTTTTATCAATATAAAAATACTCATCAGCTCCAAGTCGAACTTCAGCTATACCTCTTGCGAATGGTATTTTTATTTCGTCATATTTAGCTGGGATAATCATTTTGTTTGTTTTATCAATAAAACCCCATTTCTGCCCTACTTTTACGGCAGCTATGTCATCATGAAAGTCCTCAGCGGCATCATACGTGGAAGGGATAACAAGCTTGCCTGTGAGATCAATGTAACCCCATTTTGCTCCTGTTTTTACGGCAGCACGGCGTTCACTAAAATCGCGAGCTTCTGGATATGCAAAACTAACACGTTTATTATCGTTTCTATCTATCCATCCTTCAAGATTGTTTTTGCGTACTTTAGCCAATCCATTTTGGAATAGACCTTGTGTAAAAGTTTGAGATTGGTATTGAAACTGGATAACTTCCTTGCCTTGTTTATTGATAAAGCCCCATTTAAGGCTTTTATAGGTGTACGCAAGGTCTTCGCTGAAATCGAATACTCGTTCAAATTGAGGCGGAATTACCTCCTTGCCCATCTTGTCGATGAATCCCCATTTGCCGCCACGCGAGATAGCACCCATACCATTGCTAAAGTCACGTACTTGTGTAAATTTAAAGTCTGCCACTAACTTACCAGAAACGTGTAAGAAACCAAACATTGCAACACCTGCAGCATCTATTTTAGCCACTGTTACAATACTGTCGCGCACTTCCGTACCCATATCGATATATTTGCATGGTATAACCTCTTGCCCCATGCGGTTTATAATGCCATACTCCGTTATCAAACCATCGTCTGTAGATTCACCAATACCTACTACAGCATAGTTGTTTTTAAAATCATATACTATACTATACTTAGGTTGGACTACAAATTTACCGTCTTTACCAATGTACCCCCACTTTTCCCCCTTTTTTACAGCCGCGAGGTGTCCAATTTCTTCAGTTATCACGGTGTCTTTTTCAAGATTTTTCTTAGTTTTTACACCTATGACTGGCTTCCCGTCTTTTCCTTTTACAAGTGTTTTAATAGTTTTTGTTTGGAGAAGTGCGTGAAAGGGGTGTGCCTCCTCATAGTCGCCGCCAATGATAGAGTATGTCCATTTTTCAGCTTTTCGTGTAGGAACGGGGTCTTTTTGAGCAAAAACGAGAGGAGCAGACAAATAGAAAAAGCCTATTATCGAATAGGATAGGATTGTATTGGTTTTGAGCCAAGCAGCCATATTATTTTAAGGTTTAATAAATTATATTTAACACTTTTATTTTCAAAGCTAATAACGTAGTCATGTTGTATTTAGTGTAAATCTCCTTTTATTTTGGTAAAATACACGTTTTAGATAATTTTGTTGGGTGTTTGTCTTTATACCAAACGTTGTTACAACCTTGTTTGGTGTCCAACAAAATAATTTTACGTTTTTACAGCCTACATTTTAACTTTTATTTTCTGTCTTTCTTTTCCAACTCATGCCATGCTAAAGCACTTGCGCCTAATACGGCAGCATTTTTATCTTGCAAAGCAGAGAAAATCAATTTTATCTTCCCTCTAAACGCTGGGAACATATTAGCCTCCATGTATTTTAGAGTGGGTTGTAACAATAAGTCTTTGGCACGCGCTAACCCTCCAAATAAAATAAAAGCTTCTGGACTAGTGAAAACACTAAACTCGGCAAGCTTCATGCCAAAAATACGTCCTGTATATTCAAACGCTTCTAAGGCTATTTTGTCGCCTTGCAAAGCCGCGTTTGTTATCATTTCACCTGTAAGGTCGTTTTGACTGATATTCCGCAGTTCGCTATATACTAAACTATCAGCCAAAAGTTTTGAAACCGTACGCCGTATGCCCGTTACAGATACGTATGTTTCTAAACACCCTCGCCTGCCACACCCACAAAGGCGACCATCATAATTTACAGTGCTATGCCCTAACTCGCCTGCAAAGCCTGTATGTCCGTAAACAAGCTCACCATTTACCACTACGCCACTTCCCAAGCCAGTGCCTAATGTAAGCAAGACAAAATCCCTCATTCCTTGTGCTACCCCAAATTTCATTTCGCCTATAGCGGCAGCATTTGCGTCATTGGTAAGAAAAGCAGGAACATGATATTGCTTCTCAAACAAATCGCACAAGGGAACTACTCCTCCCCATTGCAGGTTAGGTGGGTTTTCTACCGTTCCTTTAAAATAATTACCATTGGGTGCGCCTATGCCTGTGGCAACCCATGTGTGGCTTTTATTTAATGGGGTGTGTAGTGCTTGTATTGCCTCGTATAGGCGTGGTAAGTAAGCTGTGATATGTTGCTCAGCAAGAGTAGGAATAACCGTTTCTGCAAGCATATTGCCTTCTCGATCGGTAAAACCTATTGTAGTGGTAGTTCCTCCTACATCGATACCAAGTACAATTTCCGTTGGATTCATGGTATTTTGGGTTGCGCACTAAAAAACATGTTTTATTTTTTAGTGCGTAATAATGGGGTTAAACAAAAAACCTTGTCTGCATTTCCTTTATGCTATCCAAAGCGATAGGTTTTAGAATATGCCCTATCACTTTTGGGTGATCTACTGATTTGGGTATATCTCGTTCGTTAGGCGTGCTTGACGTTACCACAATTCGTGTAGCTTGTTGTTTGCTTTGCGTCATTTGTTTTTCGAACTCTGTAAGAAATTGCCAGCCATCAATAAGCGGCATGTACAAATCCAAAAAAATTAAATCAGGTAAGTCTTGTGGCGATTCGACCACACACGTTTGTAATAACCTGAGTGCCTCCATAGGCTTCGTAAAACTCTGAACTTTGATGTTTGCATCAAACCTTTCTAAAGTTTTTGAGCCAATTAGTACATCAATATCATTATCATCAATAATCCAAACATTTTTGAGCGAATTCATAGTTATCGTATCTATTTTTTTAATGTTATAGTTATTAGTTTGTTTGTGATGCAAAGTAAGGCAAAAATCGTGAAAGTTTATTTTTTTTTGAGATAAAAAATAATATTTGTTAAAATACAGTATATTGTAAAAGAAAAGAGCCATATTATAAGCCAGCTTATTATCCTGACATGCATAAAAACGGTTTTATACTTGTAAAATGTATTAGCGTATATTATTATTTTTAAGTGTTTGATAGTCAGGTATTTAAATTTAAGAGCGTCACAAAAAATCAAACCTTAGACCATTTTATTTTGTTATCCCAACTATTCAAATCTAAAGAGGTACGGAAAAGCATGCTTTTGTTTGAAAAATACCTATACCTACTTTCCACAAAATAGTTAGAGAGGCAAAAAATCTACAAAAAAGCCTCAAAATATTATTTTGAGGCTTTTTTCATGCTTTAGAAAATTATTATTTTTTCTCGTCAGCTTTCTTTTCAACAGGCTTTTTCTCGTCAGCTTTATTTTCAGCGGGTTTATTAGATTTGGGAGTACTTTTCTTTTTTTGTTGGGCTGATTTGATGTTACCATTGCTGTTATCAGCTTGTGCAGGATCACTTACTACAAATTGAGTAAGCAATACAATAACAAAAACGCCACTTATCATCGTCCAAGTAATACGTTCAAGAATATCCATTTTTTGGGGTGCGCCTACCATTTGGTTTGCGCCTGCGCCTGCAAATTGTCCGGATGCACCTCCTTTGCTTTGTTGCGAGAGGATAACCAATGTCATGAGTACGCATATCAACAATACCACGACTATAAAAAGAGTATAAAGCATATTTTTGGCTTTTAGGATTTAGGAACGCAAAGTACGTTCTTTTTTTTTGAATAATCAAATTTTTTTAGATAAATTTATTGGCACTACTTTTGAAGCTTGGCTCTTTAGCTTTAGGCGAATTAAATAGACTCCAAAAACGGAGGAGCAAGAGAAGGTATTGAGAAGGTAAAAGTATTGAGAAGGATACTCGCAAGAAGCCTAATTACTTTTCGTAAATATGTTTTTTATTTTTTTACAAAAAAAACGCTAACTTTACAGTTAATATCTAATATGCTTTACTAATTTAATATCCTTCACTTAAAGAAAATACCACTATGCAAACGATAACGCGTGTTGCTTTCGCGCTTTTCCTGCTATTTCTTAATGGTAATCTTGCTCTCCTTATAGCCCAACCTACTCCACAAATTACAAATAGTAATGGTGTACAAGAAAACGTGCGCCTTGCAGCCGTCAAGGAAGCAGAGGGCGACTATCGCGCTGCTTCTGATTATTTGAACAAAGCGGCACTTATGGAGAGTGATAACAAAAACTATGCTGAAGCTATTATATATTATGAAAAGTCGCTTGTGCTCAATGAGCGAATTAATAATGCTACAGGCATAGCAGGGCTAAATAGCAATCTTGCTATGCTTCATAACGACCTTGGACAATATGAAAAAGCACTTACTTACTTCCAAAAAACATTGGCTGTGCGCAAAGCGCGCCATGAGAATGAAGGTGTTTTCGATGCCATGTTTAATATAAGCATTATACTAAAAAATCTAAATCGCCTTGATGAAGCTATTGCTATGCTTGAAAACGCTTTAGATATTTCAAAAGAAACGTATGATTATAAAAAAATGAGACTCTGCTACGGTACGCTCTACGAATACTATGACAAAAAAGGAGACGGAGAAAAGAAAATGTACTACTTCGACTTTTATAAACTCTCTAATGATCTATTGCAAGGCAAAGAAACTAAGAAACTTCAAAATGATGTAAATAAAGCGCAAAGTAATGCACGTGAAGTTGAATATCAAAAAAAGATAGCCTTGTTGGAAAAAGAGATGGAAATCAAAATGAAAGATAAAGAAATTGTAGTCGCTAAACAGGACAAAAGTACCTTATTCAAAAAACTTACTGACGAACAAAAAATAACAAAATTATTATCTCAAGATAATCGTATTTTAGAACAAAATGAAGCACTTCGAGAAGCTGAAAATGAAAAGATTGCCCGCGAAGCTCGTCATAAAAGTACACAGCTTTTTTATGGTGTTATTGCTCTTATTATAATGGGGGCGTTGTTAGTTTTTGTTTTTATAGTAAATCTTGCGCGACAACGCGCTAATAATACCTTAAAAGCTAAACAACGAGATTTGAAACAAGTCAATCATGTAAAAGATAAAATGTTTTCTATTATTGCTCATGACCTTCGCGCGCCCTTCAATGGTATTAAAGGATTACTGATGTTGTTGGAGCAAGGATTGTTAGACCCGATTGAAGAAAAATATATGCTTCAGCAATTACAAGTTACGGCTGACAGTACACTTGAAACACTTGAAAACTTATTGCAGTGGGCGAAAAATCAAATAAAAGGCGTAATACCTAAAATGGTTGCTGTAAATATGCACGAGGTAGCGAATAACACAGTAAAATTGTTACGAGAGGCTTCGCGCCAAAAGCATATCACCTTATTAAACGACTTGCCTGCCAAGGGAGAAGTAATGGCAGATGCAGACCATCTAGACATTATTTTTCGCAATCTTATCTCGAATGCTATTAAATTTACACCGCAATACGGTATCGTACAAGTGAGCGTAGTGCAAGAAAACGCACATTGGTGTATAACTGTAAAGGATTCAGGCGTAGGCGTTCCTGCTGAAAAACTGTCGCGTTTGTTTGAAGCAGATAAGAATTTTAGCACACGTGGTACAAACAACGAAAAAGGCACAGGGTTAGGTTTATTACTTGTAAAAGAACTAGTAGAGAAAAATAATGGTCGTATAGAAGTGGAAAGTACAGTAGACAAAGGTACTACTTTTTACATTACACTTGAGGCATATCAAGCTCCAAAAGAGATATTAGAAGCAGTAACAGCCTAATAACGTATATAAACCGCAAGTACTTCGGAAAAGTTTATTCTTTTTCGAATTTTTTTCTTTAAAAACAAAAAAACATTTTGTATATTAAATATAAATTACTACCTTTGCACCTCAATTTTCATTCATTATATTTTCATCTTACTCTATGCAATTCAACGAGTATGAAACTGTGTTCATTTTGAATCCCGTTTTGTCTGAAGAACAGACAAAGGACACAGTAGCCAAGTTCAAAAAAATTCTGACCGATAACGGCGCGCAAATCGTACACGAAGACTCTTGGGGTCTCCG
>JAYTNK010000137.1:0-2164 GCA_043748375.1 Cytophagales bacterium | reverse complement strand
TTTCAATTTCAAGACCAACAATTAGGCATCAATAGACTTTTTTATATCTTTCCGTTTGCTAAAGTGTCGGGTTATCAAACACCTATTTTCTTTGAATTGGTGGAAAGAGGCGACTTAGTAACCTTGCTTCAGCGCGAAACTTTGACCATACGCAATACCAATAACCGCGTATTCTCAAACCCGATGAATCCTATCTTCTCGCCTATGCCTGTTCAAATACGTGTGGTCGAGCCACAGTTTTACTTTTTTTATCAAAATGGTAAAATTAAACGCTTCAACGGCTCACGCAAAAATCTGCCGTTGTTGTTGCCAAACTATAATGCAGCGATGAAGAAATTTGTAAAGGATAATAGCTACAACCCCAAACACATGGAAGACCTCATCAAAATCATACGTTACTATAACGAAATTATGCCGCGATGAAAGTTGTTTTTCCTCTTGATGCTACGCTACAACTTGTAACTGAGCAAATTGACTTGCCTGCCTTAGCACAAAACCAAGACGTTTATTATGCTTTGTTAGAGTCTATAGTTAGTCAGCAACTTTCCGTAAAAGCTGCAGATACGATTTTTAAGCGTTTTCTTACCTTATTTGCAGATAATTACCCCAAGCCTGAAGCTTTAAAGGCGTTAGAAATAGAAGTATTGCGAGATGTAGGTTTGTCGCGCCAAAAAGCTGCTTATCTACAAGCAGTGGCTGAATTTCAACTTACACAAGGCATTGATTTTGAGATACTTGTTGCTAAAACAGAAGACGAAATTATTGCCTATCTTACCACTATAAAAGGGGTAGGCAAGTGGACAGTAGAAATGCTATTAATATTTGTATTGCAACGCCCTGACGTACTTTCAGTTGATGATTTGGGTATTCAACAAGGCATCAAAAGACTCTATAAACTTACTGCGGAAGGCAAAGAATTGAAGAAACAAATGCTCGAATTAGGCGAAAACTGGCGACCAAATAGAAGCCTTGCCTGCCGTTATCTGTGGCGGTGGAAAGATAACGCATAACTGTTTTTATGTTTTGGTTCTTCTAAATATTTATACGGAAATACGCTCCTCGCGATTTTAATCACGGGGCAGTACCGTTGATGTCAAAACGCTTTTGCAGGGATTTTATTAAATCCGCAACGTATTGCTTGAAATAGGTAACACTAAAGAACTCGAAAATCCGAATGTTATAGCCTGCATTTTGTTTCTAAAGCCACCTTATACTGTATGGTCGCAGAAACAGACTTGAGAAATGGGCAAACTTACATACCTTGCCTCCCAATTACTGCTGTTAGAAGTATGAAAATAAACACCTTGCCTGCCCAAACTAAGAACCCACGCTAAAATCTTGAAAATAAGAGTTTTAACGTGGTTATTTTTTTGGGTAGGCAGGCAAGTTTAAACTTGGGTTTTAAAGAGTGGCAATTCTTCTTTGTAAAAAACAAGTCGACTTATGGGGAGTTTCCATACAATCAATAACTTATCAATTAAAAGATAACGCTACCTGAGCATAAGATTGGAGTGCATGGCATTTTTAAAGTACATATTTTATCGTATATTTGCAGGTGAGAAATCGTTTCTTACACTATTAATTTTTATTTTGAGATAATTAATTTTGTAATTCATTGAAAACAAACACCTTATAATAAAAGATACTAAATGAAAAAATCGTGGTTATTAAAAATCTGTCTGTTTGTGGCAGGTTTTTCAGGCATTGTAGCCGAATATATCCTTTCTACTCTTGCCAGCTATTTTTTGGGGGACTCTATCCTGCAATGGACGTTGGTACTTTCGTTTATGTTGTTTTCGATGGGGTTGGGTAGCAGTTTCACAAAGCGTATGGACAAAGGGTTACTAGAAAAATTTATTTTTCTAGAATTTGCGTTGTCTATTTTAGTTACGTTTTCGGCTATGTTGGTGTACATGATTTCTTCCCAAACGGTCTATAATAGTTTTGTTATCTATGGTTTGAGTATTTTGATAGGTATGTTGATAGGTATGGAAATACCGCTTGTTACGCGCTTAAATGAACATTATGAAGTGTTGAAGGTAAACATAGCGTCTGTCATGGAAAGCGATTATTACGGGAGTTTGGCTGGCGGTTTGTTTTTTGCCTTTGTGGGCTTGCCTATTTTGGGGCTTACCTATACACCTTTTGTGCTTGGTTTTTTGAA
>JAYTNK010000136.1:0-3186 GCA_043748375.1 Cytophagales bacterium | reverse complement strand
TTGATTCGTATAATAAAAATGAGGAGGATAAGCTTAAAAAAGAACCCAACAAAAGAAAAGATGAACCCGAACCTGAAAAAGATACGACCAACACAAACACCGAAAATAACACCAATCAAACACCCACAGACCCCGAAAAGGGAGGCAAAGGAGAGAATGAACCCAAAAAAGAGGTAAAAAAAGAACTTAAAATAGATAAAGTAACCAATACAGAGCCAGAAAAAACAAATCCAAACATTATTGAAGTAGTTAAAAACGCCAAAACTAAGTACGCATTTGTAGGTAATTTCTATCACGGACTCGCTATTGTGCAGGCTCACGAGGGCAAATACGGCTATATAGACCAATTTGGAAAGGAAATCTCTGCCCTTAAATATGATTTTGCTGAAGACCTTGCAGGCGAGCCCGCTATGGCGCGCGTACGCATCCGCGATAAAGTGGGCTATATAGACAAATACGCCAAAGAAGTTATACCACTCAAATATCGATACATCGATAAATTTTATCAGGGGCTTGCACAAGCGCGAATGTTAGACGGTGATGTTTTTTACATTGACAAGCAGGGAAATCAAGTTTGCGAGGCACTGAGCGAGTACCACGAAGGGATTGCGCGTATCAAAAAGGGAGATAAAATAGGCTATGTCAATACTTCAGGCAAAGTAGTCGTGCAACCGCTATACAATTATGGTACGCACTTCACCAACGGATTAGCCGAAGTAAAGCTGAAAGAGAAGTATATGTTTATCAATAGCAAAGGCGAGTGCGTGAAAGATTGTCAATAACCATTTTATACGCGTAAAAGCACCTCGCCTGCCCTACAAAGGCTAAACCTCCCACAAATCTGTAAAACTAAATCGCCTCCCATCAAACAAACCTAAGTCGCTAAGTTTAAGGCTCGGTATAACCAACAAAGCCATAAAGGAAAGTGTCATAAAAGGAGAGGCAAGCGTAGCTCCAAACTGCTTCGCAAGCGCATCTATCGCTATATATTGTTGGGCAACTGTGTAGCCGTCTTCAGTGGACATAAGTCCTGCTACAGGCAAGGGTAACAAAGCCTGAACTTCCGCGCTTACAGCTGAAATGCCTCCTTTTGCTGCTATAATTAAGTTAATCGCTGCACAAATATCTGCGTCATTTGTACCAACTGCTATAATATTATGTGAGTCGTGGGCTACTGAAGAGGCTATTGCACCTTGTTTTAGTCCAAAGTTTTTGACAAAAGCGATGGCAGGCAAGCTGTCTTTGTAACGGTTTACGACTACAATCTTTAAAATATCTCTTTCTGTATCGGATACTACCTTATTATGTTGAATTTTGGGTTCAAAAAGCAAAGGGTTGGTTACTAATTGTCCATCAAGTGCTTCAATAACCCGCAACTTGCCTGCCTGTGCTGGTAATTCGAAGTCTGTAGCTTGTTTGGGGTGTGTTTCAAAATAATTAACGACTTCGCAAGGTAAAAACGGCAAGAGCGTTTTCCCATTTTCGGCTACTAAAGCTCCGTTAATATAAGTTTGAACTACTTCAAAGTCTGTTAAATCTTTAACTAAGACTATATCAGCCCAATCGCCTATTTGCAACTTGCCTACAGGCAAGTTATAATGTAAAACAGGGTTTAAGCAAGCGGCTTTTAATACATCAAAAACATTGATGCCCTTGCCTACGGCTCGCTTTGCCAAGTGATTAATGTGTCCTTCTATTAAATTATCGGGGTGTTTGTCGTCTGCACAAAACATCATCATGTCAGGATATTCAGGCAATAAACCTATCAAAGCCTCAAAGTTTTTAGCGGCACTACCTTCACGTATAATAACTTTCATTCCCAGTTCTAATTTCTCGCGTGCTTCGGCTTCTGTAATACATTCGTGGTCTGTGGTAATCCCTGCTGCAATATAAGCACAAATATCTGCACCTCTTACTGCGGGTGCGTGTCCATCAACTTGCCTGCCCAATAATTTAGCTAAATTTATCTTGTCTATAGCTTCAGCATCGCCTGCTATGACGGCAGGGTAGTTCATCATTTCGGCAAGGTAGGTAAGTTCATCTTCTATAAATAGCTTTTTAATGTCGGCTAAGGTTATCGTAGCTCCTGCAGTTTCAAAAGAAGTAGCAGGTACACACGATGGCGCACCAAAACAGAACTTAAAAGGTACTTGTTTGGCATTTTTAAGCATATAACGCACGCCATCTATACCAAGCACGTTGCCAATTTCGTGAGGGTCTGATACTGTAGCTATAGTACCTTGCACTACAGCAAGGCGTGCAAATTCAGCAGGTACAAGCATTGAGCTTTCTATGTGAACGTGTGCATCTATAAAACCCATTATAGCAAAATAAGCACAAGTTTTATCGGTAGGCAAGATGCTTTTTATTTTGCCTGCCTCTATAACAATTTCCGAAGGTGTAATACTACGGCTCAAAACATCAACTAATTGTACGTGAAGTAGCATAAAAAAGGTTTTTGAAAAAATGATTTACTTATATAACCAAAAATTATAGCTTGTATTTTATATTATAATCTATAAAAAACAAACATTTGAGCTTTTGCATACATCATTTGAGCTTTTACCCTCAATGTTGGAGGTCAAAGCTCGGAATTTGGAGGTCAAAGCTCGGAATTTGGAGGTCAAAGCTCAGGATTTGGAGGTAAAAGCTCGGAAATTGGAGGTAAAAGCTCAGAAATTGGAGGTCAAAGCTCGGAAATTGGAGGTCAAAGCTCGGAAATTGGAGGTCAAAGCTCGGAATTAGTTACTAATAACTTATGATACTATTGTTTTTTCCTTTTTAGCCTTGATGCGTTCAAAACGTTTTTTTAAATCTTCAAAAACTGTTTTAGCATTAGGTACATTTTTTTTAGCTGCTTCTTTTACACTGTTGTAATAAGTAAGAGAATTGCTGTATGCTTCACTACCCGATAACAAAATAGTATCGCTTAATCCGTTGGCAAGCTGAGAGATAGGGCGTAAAAGTAAGTTAAGGTCGCTTACAGCTTGAAAATCAATGTTTAAATCTCCTACATTCATATAAGAGGGTACAAATTGAGGGTTTGATTGACAATATTCCGTAATTTTTTCTACAAATGGAATACTTTTATCACCCATTTTTGGTATTTTTGCACGTTCTTCTGGTTTTAGAGCTATCAAATATGGTTTTAAGACAGCTTCTATTTCACCAATAGCGGCTAAAGTG
>JAYTNK010000135.1:0-3103 GCA_043748375.1 Cytophagales bacterium | reverse complement strand
AGATATGTGGCGGAGGTGCGTGTGATACAGCTACTGTAACATTAAATGTCAATTAACCGTACCCCACATTATTGTACCCCACCTTTATAAATGACAGATGCTGAACTCATAGTGGCGTGCAAAGCCCGAAACTCTAAAGCGCAAGAACTCTTGTATAATCGTTATGCAGGGCGTTTGATGGGGATTTGCACGCGCTATGGGGCAAGCAAAGAAGAAGCACAAGATATTTTTCAAGAGGCGTTCATCAAAGTTTTTGAAAATATTGATAAAATCACGAAAACAGAACTCCTGAACGCTTGGGTAAAAAGAATAGTCATCAATACTGCCATCAATCATTATCACCAACATTTGAAACGTTATACGAGCTTGCCTGATGATTATATCCATATAGAACCTGATGAGCAAAGCACAAAAATCATGGATGAACTTAGCCATGAAGAACTGTTAGGGCTTATCGAACAACTGCCAATAGGCTACAAAATCGTATTTAACTTGTACGCCATAGAAGGATATACACATAAGGAGATTGCAGACATGATGCAAACCTCTGAAAGCAATTCTAAAAACCAATATGCCAGAGCCAAAAAAGCCCTGCAAAAGAAATTGCAGGAACTTAATACCGTAAAACTATGAATTCCGAAAAGCAACCGCCCCATGATGATTTTGAAGACCAATTTCGCCAAAAATTTGACGAATGGGAAGCCCCTGCGCCTGAGTGGTCTGCCTTTCGGGTGCATATACCCGTTGCAGAACCAACAAAAAAAACAAGGTTCAAATGGCATTGGACTTTGCTTTTAGCCTTGTGTTTGTGCTTTTTGGATAGCCAAAAGCCTTCTCACATAATAGGAAAGGGCAGGCAAGGGGCAGGTATGCTTGAAAAACCAAATACTCAAGATTCAAACCACCAAAATAGATTACAAACACAAAATAAAGAGGGTCAATTTGATAAAAATACCATAAGCACACAAAACACACTCACGCACAAATCAGGGCAAAAAAACTTGCCTACCCAAACACTCCATGCACTTGATGTGGTGCGTCAGTCCTTGCCTACCCAAACACACTCAGACAACACACAAACGCCTATCGTGCGTCAGTCCTTGCCTACCCAAACCCGTATAGACAGCACGAAAACGCTTACCACGATTGATGTCGTAGCGCGCCAGTCCTTGCCTACCCAAACACGCACAGACAGCACGAAAACGCTTACCACGATTGATGTCGTAGCGCGTCAGTCCTTGCCTACCCAAACCCACATAGACAGCACGCAAAAAACCTTGCCTACTACCCAAGCAAAGCCCTATGACAGCATAAGCCGAAAAAGTATTGTCATTGAGCCTATCATGCCTGTTTTTGCAAGTCGTTTTGCAGAAAAAGAACAGCCTTTTGAACCCAAAGCAATAGCAGATTCTTTGAAGCCAATCATCATTCCACAAATTGTGGGAAATAAATGGTGTTTGCAGGCAAGTTTCAGTCCTTTGTATTCATACAAAATAGTACAACCCAATGTAAATGATGACATTTATATCCATAACTTTGAGGCAAGCAAAGGTTTTGCTTCGCAAAATTTTGGCTATGCCATCAACCTAAAAATTGAACGCAATCTTACGCAAAAATGGAGTGTATATGCAGGGGCAATGTATCAACTCACACGCTTACAGTTGCAATACAGTTACAGAAATACCAAACCAAGCGACTACACTATCAATACGCATACAGCTTATAAAGTAGTGTTTACGCCTAATTTTGAAACAAATAGTGTGCAAAAACAGGCATTGGTCTATCAAAGTCTTGCCTTAGAAACAGGTGTTGGGTATAAACTTAGCCAAAATCGTTTCAGCCAAACATTTCACGCAGGCATTGCTTATCAACGTGTATTAGAAGTTAATTTGACAAATGTACCGCGTGGGCATTTGATATTTCAAACAGATGTTTGTCTTGCCTACAAAATAACACCCAGATTTCAGCTTTCTGTAAGCCCCTTTGTGCGCTACAATGCCTCGCAGGTATTGAAAAGCCCTTACTTGAGTAATTTCAAAAACTACCATACGGGCTTGCAAATAGGAATGGGGATTGGGTTTTAGGGTTTCTGCCTTTTTAGGTGTTCAAAAAATGAATGGCAAATTTTAATTTTAACTCAAAATATCTTTCATTCATTTTTTCGACACCTGAAAAAGAACCGCCTAAGTGTGCGTTTTCAGGTGTCGAAAAACGCTGAAATAAAAAAGTCTGTGGATAGATAAACTCGACATCGTTTTTAGAATACATGAAAAATATCCCTCTGTATTTTTCTAAGTGATAGGTCTATTTCAGATAATTTATAATCGATATTCTATCAATAAAATTGAAACCTAATTGGCAAAGATTTGAAGCCAAATACGTAGCTGCCGCAATACTTTCGACAACCACTTTCTTAGGTAAATGACTCGAACTATACAACTTCGTTCCAGAAATCAGAACTAATAAATTAGCTACCTCTTGATAACTGAATTTCAAGGCACAACATGAAAAAAATGTTTTTTCTACTTGAAAAAATACAGATGGTATTTTATGGATTCTATCGCAATTTTTGTGAAATTCTGTAGCAACACAATATTATTACAAAACTGAACGAGGGGCGCGAAACGTCGGTTATAAAGCTAAAACCTGACAAGCATAACGCGCTTGTCAGGTTTTAGAAGTAAGTGTTTGGATTTATATTACCATATTGATGTCAAGTGCTTCAAGATAATCGGCTACCTTGCGGGCAAACTTGCCTCCCAATGCACCATCTACGATTCTATGGTCATAAGAATGTGAAATAAACATCATGTGGCGAATGGCTATCACATCGCCTGTGGGCGTTTCGATAACGGCGGGTTTTTTCTTAATTGCCCCAAAAGCCAAGATAGCTACTTGTGGTTGCATGATAATGGGTGTACCCATTTCATTGCCGAAACCACCAATGTTCGACATAGTGTAAGTGCCACCTCCAAGTTCGTCAGGCTTGAGTTGATTAGCACGCGCGCGCGATGCAAGGTCATTAACCTTTTTCGTAAGCCCCAATAAATTTAGTTGGTCAGCATTATGAATAACAGGAACTATCAGGTTTCCTGTAGGCAAG
>JAYTNK010000134.1:0-6000 GCA_043748375.1 Cytophagales bacterium | reverse complement strand
TGAAACAAGAATGGCAAGAACGTTATCAAAGAGCCTTTAAAGGTGAAAAGTTTGACTTTGTAAAAAAGAGCCAACTCGATGGTAAAAATGCGTACAGGCATTATTTTGTAAACCCTATCCACGACCAATCAGGAAAAGTTATAGGTACATCTGTTTTTTCGCGCGACATAAGTCAAGAAAAAAATAAGGAAGATACATTTGAAAAAAAAATCGTTGAGCTTCAAGAAAAAATAAAAGAATTTGAACGCATAGGCGGTCATTTAGTGTTAGATTGGCAGGCAAATATCGTAGAGGTATCTGAATCACTGCTTCAACAATTTGGCTATGATGTCATAGAGTTGGTAGGCAAGTCTGCTAATTTGTTAGGTGAAAAGGTAGGCAAGTTGCAAAAAAGCCCTTATTGGCAAGGCGAGGAAGTAGAGGTTATTACTAAAAATGGTAATACAATAACCCTCATGGCACAGCGTTTACGCCGTTATGAAGCCATCGATAAGCAAATCCACTACTTATTATTTCCCATCATTAAAATCAATCCAATATCATCAAATGGTTGATAGCCATATTGGGTGTGCAAAATTTTAAACTTGCGCGTGAGCATGGTAGGCAAGTTTGCCCATTGCGTATCAAAAAGTAAGAAATTAACGGGGTTGAAATCTATGGGCAAATCCTCCTTGCTTTTATGACTCTTAAAAGTATCAATGCCATCAGTAGAAATAGCAATTCGTTTCGGACTTTGGGCAGTATAAATAACTTGCCTGCCCCACCACTTTTCAAAATCGTCTTGTAGGTAGTATGCCCAATAATCGGGTGTATTTTGCTGGTCTATTTCGTGTAATTTGTTGTTTATTAATACATAGCCATCTCCAATCGCTATGATTTCGCAGTACTGCGTTTTTTTATCATACACTCCCAGCAATACTGTAGCCAACAACTCCTCTTCTTGTAAGTGCATTGTTTTTTGAATCTCTTGCAAATCCAAAAAGGTTTTTTGTAAAATGCCTTTCAGTGTGCCATCTGACGCATTTTTACGCAAGAGTTTACCTATGAGTGCGGAAGCAAAATGCGATTCCTTGCCTCCCGAACAACCATCAAGCACTGCAAAAGTAGTCTTTTCGGTTGCTTCATGTACCATTACAAAGTCTTCGCAATAAACAGGGTGCGATTCACCTTTTTGCACAAGCTGGTAAGTATTCATCTGTATTGGTTTTTAAGACTATTTTTAGGTGAGTTTTTCACCGCTCTGCAAAGGATAAAACGGTTAATCCGTTACTCAAAAAGATTTACTATTAAAACAAATAAAATAGCTTTTCAAAATTTTTACTATACGCTTTGAAGAGTTATTTTTAGGCAATAGAGGCTTGGTTTTTTTCAAACATGGCTAACGCCACAGGCGTAAGAGATGGGCGTACTGCATTGTAAAATACTTCTAAATAGTAGCTTATTTTTCTATCCTCCTCACCTTGATAGAAAAACTCGGCATCAGTTATCCAAAATTGCATGATGAGCAATAAGTTATGGATTTTGCTTTTATTCTCGCCTGCCACTGTTTCTGGACGTAAAAAGCCATTTCCACTCATAAAACTGGCTAATTTATACAAAAGGTTTCGCCTATATTCAAACTGCGTATGCGTATCTTTTCTAATATCTTCAAATTCTCTATTCAAATACGCAAAGCCAAGATAGACAAATTTATATTGCCGCAAAATTTTGAACAAGTCGCTTAAATTGTCTAAGACAAAATTTAGAGCAAATATTTCCTTTTCCAATAAAGCAAATTGTTCGTTTATTTGCGACTGCATTTGGTCATACAATGTCAAAATTATGTCTTCTTTTCTAGGGAAGTGGTAAGTAAGGTTGCCATAACTTATTCCTAATTCTTCGCTTATATTACGCGTGGACAGACGGCTCACGCCGTTTTCATTGAATAACAATAGCGCAGTCTGTAATATTTTATCACGGGTTTTCATGGGTATAGTTTGCAGGTTGTGTGGAGGGTAGCGCAATTAAAAAGGTTGTTATGATACAGAAGTGTTTATAGCATTTATGAGTTCTGCAGGGTCTATAGGCTTTATTACATAGCCGTCGAAGCCAGCAGCAAGGAAACGGGCTTTGTCTTCGGCTTGGGCAAATGCAGTAACTGCCAATATTTTGGTGTTTTTTCCGTTTGAGTTTTGGCGAATTTTGCCCATGAGTTCTACACCGTTTGCGCTGTCTTCACCAAGATTGATGTCTGAAAGAATAAGGTCAAAACGTTGTTTCGATAAGGCTATCATGCAAGTTGCCTCGTTAGTAGCTAAGGTTACAGCGAACTCTTTTTGGAGGAGTTTTTTCACTATTAATGCGTTGATAGCATCATCTTCAATGTATAAGATTGCTTTCATAATTTTTGTTGGAAAATTGAAAAAAGTAGATTTAATAGGCTTGCGCAAATATAACACGTTGTGTTGAGGGCTTGCCTGTGAGTATGCACTTGCCTGCCTCTTGTGGTGTATCGAGAGGAATACAACGAATAGTTGCTTTTGTTTCCTCTTTTATCTTGAGTTCGGTTTCGGTTGTGCCGTCCCAATGTGCTGCTACAAAACCACCTTTTGTAGCCAGAATATCTTTCATTTCTTGATATGAATCGGCTGTATGTGTGTTTTGAGTGCGAAAAGTAAGGGCTTTTTGATAGATATTTTGTTGTATATCTGCCAAAAGTTCTTTTATGGTGGGTACAATCGTATCAATGCTTGTGCTTATTTTTGCACCTTCTGTTCCACGCTCTTTATCGCGTCTAGAAACCTCGATGCTATTGTTTTCAAGGTCTTTTTGACCTATAGCAAGGCGTACAGGCACGCCGCGTAGTTCCCAATCGGCAAATTTGAAACCTGGTGTAAGGTTATCACGTGTATCAAATTTTACGCTAATTCCTTCATTACGAAGCCCGTGTTGAATTTGATTCACTTTTTCTGTAATAACTTGAAGTTGTTCCTCTGTTTTATAAATAGGTACTATTACCACTTGGATAGGGGCAAGGGAGGGAGGCAAGACAAGCCCGTTATCGTCTGAATGTGCCATTACAAGCGCACCCATAAGGCGTGTACTCACTCCCCAAGAAGTACCATAAACATACTCTTGTTCATTTTGTTTATTCAAAAACTTCACATCAAATGCTTTAGCAAAATTCTGTCCTAAAAAGTGCGAAGTACCTGCTTGCAATGCTTTTCCATCTTGCATCATGGCTTCTATGCACATCGTTTCGTCTGCTCCTGCAAAGCGTTCGTTGGCAGTTTTGATGCCTTTTATAACAGGTACAGCCATGTATTTTTCAGCAAATTCGGCGTACACATCTAACATTTGGCGTGTTTCCTGCATAGCTTCTGCAGCAGACGCGTGTGCTGTGTGTCCTTCTTGCCACAAGAATTCTGTAGTACGTAAAAATAAACGCGTACGCATTTCCCAGCGTACTACATTAGCCCATTGATTTATAAGCAATGGTAAATCACGGTAGGATTGTATCCAGCCTTTATAAGTATGCCAAATAACCGCTTCTGATGTGGGGCGAACAATAAGTTCTTCTTCTAATTTAGACTCTGGGTCGGGTATAAGTGCCCCTTTTTTGTTCGGGTCTGCTTTTAGACGATAGTGCGTTACAACCGCACATTCTTTAGCAAAACCTTCAGCGTGTCCTTCTTCTTTTTCGAGAAAACTTTTAGGGACAAAAAGCGGAAAATAAGCGTTTGTATGCCCTGTATCCTTAAACATCTTGTCCAATTGGGCTTGCATTTTCTCCCAAATAGCATAACCATAAGGCTTAATTACCATGCAACCACGCACAGCCGAGTTTTCAGCAAGGTCAGCGCGTTTTACTAGTTCATTGTACCATTCGGCATAATTTTCACTGCGTTTGGGTAATCCTTTTTGTTGGCTCATTGGGTTTGGAGTGGTATTGAATATAGTTTAGTATGCAAAGATACTTTATTTTGTCCAAAAACAAAAAACATATCTCTTTATTTTCACCTTATAAGGCTTGGAAGCGATTGGGGTAATCAGTAATGATACCATCAACCTTGAGTTTTTGCAGGCGCATCATGTCTTTCTTTTCGTTTACTGTCCAAGGAATAACCTTCATGCCCAATTCGTGTGCTTGCTTTATTTCATTTTCTGTTAATCTTTCAAAATTTGGACTGTAAATGGTAGGTACAAAGCCTAATTTTTTGATGTTTTCTCGCAATGGTAACGAGTTCTCTACTAATAAAGCTATAGATATTTCCTCATTTAGCTTCTTCATGGCTTGTAAAGCCCGCACATCAAAAGACTGAATAGTCGTGCGTTCTATAATACGCAAATACTTAATTTCTTGATAAACAAAATCGGCAAAAACATCAGGTTTAGGGTGATGCGTGCTATCAGTCGTAGGCAAGGATTTTATCTCAAGATTGTAAAATAGCGGAAAACTTTTGTTTCGTTTTTTGGCGTATTTTTCTATGACTTGTACCAATTCGCGGAGGGTGGGTTTAACTGTTTTTATTTTTTTTTGCCCAGCAAATTTAGGGTTTCCCAAGCTCCCACAGTCGCATTTTTGAATATCAGCTAAAGACATTTGGTAAAGAATTATAGCTTTTCCTTGTTCTTCTTTGAGCGTATCGCCCTGCAATCCCAAACAAATGAGCGTATTCAAATAAGACTCATGCGAAACTACAATTTGGCTGTCTTTACTAATAATAAGGTCTAATTCCAATGTATTTACCCCTAAATCCACAGCCGTTTTACACGCAATTATGCTGTTTTCAGGGTATAAGCCCCTTGCTCCACGATGACCCTGTAGGTTGAAAGTAGGCACTACCATCAATTCCGATTCAGGAATGTTCTCGATGGTCGTAACCCTATTTTTGTACTCGTTTGGGTGTTTGCAGGCAAGGCAGAGTAGGCAGGCAAGCCCGCAAATAAGCCACAAAATATTCATTTTCATATATATAATTACTTGATTTTAGGTTATTTACCAGCCATTTGCAAGTACATCAGCAAGGTGGAGGCACTGGATTTTCTTGCCTTGTCGTTTTAGGTAGCCTTCTAAATGAAGCAGGCAAGCTGTTTCGGTACTTATCAAATAATCGGCTTGTCCAAAAGTTGCATAATCTATTTTTTGCTCTGCCATAGCCGTTGCAACAGCAGGGAAGCGCGTAGCGAATGCTCCACCAAAGCCACAACAAACTGCTGTATCAGGCACTTCGAGCAGAGTTAAACCCGCCACGTTTTTTAATAATTTTAGAGGCGCATCTTGAATACCACACTCATGTCGAGAGGCGCAAGACTCTACGTACATGGCATTGCCGACTAATGTTGCTTCATTTACGCGCTTTATACCCAAAACATCTATCAGAAACTCACTCAATTCAAACGTTTTACGCTGAATTTCTGCATAGTGCGCAGGTATATCTTCACCAAATAAGTCTGCATAACTTTTGCGTATCATGCCCACACATGAGGGCGAAGGTACAACTATATAAGCGGCAGAAGTATGTAAATCTTGCAAACACTTCGCTGCAACATCGCGTGCCTCTTGTCTGTAGCCTTGTTGATACGCAGACTGCCCGCAACACGTTTGCTTACGATTATAGGAAACCTCACAACCTACTTGCTGCAATATTTTTACCATGTTCCAAGCCGTCTGGGGCGTGCATTGGTCTATATAACAAGGAATAAATAGCTCAACTTTCATAAAGATTGGGGTACATAAATAGACAAGTGTGTAAGACAAAGTGCGCAATATTTTTGCACAAGTGAGATAGAGCGTTTGCGGTGTAGCGCAAGAGAATTATTATTTTCTAAAGCTGTAATAGCTTGATTTAATTCGGTTTCTAAACCGTTAAGGTTAATCATGCGCATAGAGGGACGCGACTTGTGCGCCAAACTATATAATTTATCCAAGTCTTGTTTTGTCAATAGTTTTTCATAGTTGGAAGGAAATTCCACAAAGAACTTTTTATATAAATTAAAAAAATCATGTTGGTAGGCAAG
>JAYTNK010000133.1:0-2701 GCA_043748375.1 Cytophagales bacterium | reverse complement strand
CTCAATTTTGGACTTGCCCAAAAATATAACGGCTTGACTAACCTCCGTTTTGATGACACAAACCCCGCCGCAGAAGAAGCTGAATACGTTCAAGCTATAGCTGAAGATGTACGCTGGCTCGGCTTCTCATGGGAAAATAGACAATATTTTGCCTCTGATTATTTTGAGCAATTATACCAATATGCCGTTCAACTCATAACGGTAGGCAAGGCATACATAGATGAGCAAACGCAGGAAGAAATGGCAAGCAATCGTGGGAATACGATGGTCGTAGGAAAGGAAAGTCCCTACCGAAACCGCCCTGTAGCTGAAAACATAGACCTCTTTGCGCGTATGCGAGCAGGCGAGTTTCCCGAAGGTAGCCACGCTTTACGCGCCAAAATAGACATGACCTCGCCCAATATGCATATGCGCGACCCTGTTATTTATCGCATTAAATACGCCAAGCACCACCGTACAGGAGATGCGTGGCATATTTATCCCATGTATGATTTTGCGCACTCGCTTTCTGATTCTATAGAAAAAATAACGCACTCTATCTGTACCCTCGAATTCGAAGTGCATCGCCCTTTGTATGACTGGATTATTGAAGCACTCGACCTCTATCACCCACAACAAATTGAATTTGCCCGCTTAAATCTGAACTATACAGTGATGAGCAAGCGAAAATTACTCCAATTAGTGAGTGAGAAAATTGTAAACGGTTGGGACGACCCACGCCTGCCTACCATTTCAGGCTTGCGTAGGCGAGGTTATACACCTGAAGCTATTCGCAATTTTGCCACGCGAGTGGGCGTTGCAAAACGCGACAACGTCATAGATATTTCCCTGCTTGAGTTTTGTATTCGCGAGCATTTGAACCAAATTTGCACGCGTGTCATGGCGGTTATTCACCCTTTGAAAGTAGTTATAACCAATTACCCTGTAGGCAAAACTGAAGAAATGCACAGCGAAAATAACCCTGAAGATGAAGCTGCAGGAAGTCGCATAGTACCATTCAGTCGCGAGATTTGGATTGAGCAAGATGACTTCATGGAAAATCCACCAAAAGGCTATTTCCGCCTCATGCCAAATGGCATGGTGCGCCTAAAATCTGCCTACATCATCAAATGTGATGAAGTAGTAAAAGACGAGACAGGCGCAGTGATACAATTAAATTGTAGCTACCTCGAAAATTCTAAAAGTGGCGAAGATACCAGCGGTCTAAAAGTAAAAGGTACTATCCATTGGGTGTCTACAGCCCATGCTTTAAATGCAGAAGTACGCCTATACGACCGCCTATTTACTGTAGAAGCACCTGATGACCACGAGGATGAAGGCAAAAATTTTAAAGATTTTATTAACCCAGATTCCTTGACTATAGTAAGCCATGCGAAAATAGAACCGTACCTTGCCTCCATCAAGGCAGGCGAGCGCGTTCAATTCCAACGTATGGGCTACTTCTGTGCTGACCTCGATTCTACCTCTGAAAAACTAATATTTAATCGCACAGTAACCCTCAGAGATACTTGGGCAAAAACACAAACAAAATAACCATAAAATAGCAACGAGCTTTTCTAAGCTCGTTGCCGTTTTAAAAGTATAAAACAAAAAAATTGTTTTTTCTAAGATTTATTTACATTTGCATAAATAATAACACATCATGAGCGAACCCGTACTGAAATCTATTCTGAAACTTATGGCTATATCCTCCACCTTTGATGGTATCATCACTGACGGAGAACGCCGTATCATACAAGAATTCGTGCAGGAAAGTCTAAACGAAGATTTAGCCAAACAATACCTACTACTTTTTCAAGAATATGCCGACATTGCCCTCTCTGGAAGCATTGAACCCGCCAATATTTGCAATAAAATCAATGTAGAACTTAATCAAAAACAAAAAATTGTAGTTGTTATGCACCTCCTCGAACTCGCATTTGTGGATGGAGCTATAGATGATGTAGAATTGGAGTTTGTAGATATGGTGGCAAACTCATTCAAAATAGATATACACGAATATAATTTACTGAAAGCGTTTATTACAGATGAAGACGCGCTTACGCTTGGGCTTTCCAATATGCTCGTTATCAGCAAAGACCGCCTACCCGAAAAAATAAAACACATTACGCGCCCGCAACTTAGCGCAAAATTGGCAGTCTTACGCATTCCAAGTGTAGAAATGTATATGCTTCGTTATTATGGAGGTGAAGACATTGTAACACTTAACGGCTTTCGTTTGCGTGAAAAACACACCTATAACTTTCCTACAGGCTCGGTCATTAAAAATGATTTGAGTAATCCCGTTTATTATAGTGATATAGTAGGCTACTTTTTTCAAGAAAATCAAGAAGAAAAAATATGCTTTGAGGCTAAACACGTCTATTATAGTTTTATGGGAGGCAAGATAGGCTTGCGCGACATCAATATAGTGGAGGAGTCAGGACGATTGGTGGGCATTATGGGCGGAAGTGGTTCGGGTAAATCAACTTTGTTGAATGTACTCAATGGCAACGAAATACCTGTCGGTGGGCGTGTAACCATCAATGGCATTGATATTCACCGCGAAATAGAAAATAGAGCTATAAAAGGCGTAGTCGGCTATGTGCCTCAAGATGACTTATTGATAGAGGAGCTTACTGTATTCCAAAATATGTTTTATGCTGCCAAACTTTGCTTTGGTAAATATTCAGAAGCTACCATTAAAGAATTGGTAGGCAAG
>JAYTNK010000132.1:0-2728 GCA_043748375.1 Cytophagales bacterium | reverse complement strand
AGCAAAGGCATAGATACTAAGCGCGTGAAAACAGAAGGTTTTGGACTGACTAAGCCTATAGCTCCCAACACAACCATAGCAGGCAAGGCACAAAATCGCAGAATTGAGTTCTTTTTGAGTAAATAACTTCTTTCTGTATTTGGAGGAGGTCAGTAGTGATGAGCTTCTGACCTACCATTTTAAGCCTGCAAACAAGTTAAAGCCTGAAAATCTCTTTCTGTATTATTTTTCGTTATAAACCGAATTGCCATGCTGAACGAGGTAAAAATGAGTTATTGGTCTTCACTCAAAAAAGCACGGAAAGTCCTTATTTTACTCCTTCCTCTATTAAACGCATCAAGATATGAATAACTTTGATGTGAATTTCTTGGATACGGTCGGCATAGCCAAAATGAGGCACACAAATCTCTGCATCTGCCTTGCCTGCCAGCTTGCCACCGTCCTTGCCTATAAGCAATACAACATACAAACCTTTTGCGCGTGCAGCCTCTACAGCATTTAGAATATTTTTCGAGTTCCCGCTCGTACTAATGCCCAATAACACATCGCCTTTTTGCCCTAAGCCTTCAATGAAGCGCGAAAAAATAAAATCAAATCCATAATCATTCCCTACACAAGATATATGGCTCGCATCTGAAATCGCTATGGCAGGCAAGGCGGCTCTATTTTCGCGGTAACGCCCACTTAACTCTTCTGCAAAGTGCATGGCATCACAATGCGAACCACCATTGCCACAACTAATAATTTTCTTACCTGCTTGAATCGCTTGCACCATGAGCTTGCCTGCCTCTTCGATGGCGAGCAGGTTTTGGGTATTATCCAAAAACACTTGTAAAGTGTTTTTGGCTTCAAGAAGGTCATTTTGAATAATCTCTAAAGATGTCATAATTAGTTATTAGATGCTCGCAAAAGTTAAAGCGTACTTAGATGCCCAAAAGTTTAAAATGTGCATTGTGTCATGTCTTTTAGGTCGGGAACGCGCACCTTTTTATAAAAACCCACCACATAACTTTGCGCGCCTGCTTTATCCAAGTGTCTGCTAAACGTTTTAGCTTCCCAATAAGAAGTAAAAAAGCCCAACATATACTTTTTTAAACCTCCTTCGCCTTGTTCCACGATAAAACTAGGGCTTTTATCCATATATTGTGTAAGATCTTTGCTTTTATACGCGCCTACCTGCACACTAAACACGCAGTCTTGAGTGCGTCCCTGCCCTGCTGCATTGATTTCTGGTCGGTCTTTTTGGGCTTTCCGCAATAGTTCTTCGTAGTATGCGATACTTTCATTTTTTTGTTGGAGTTCTTTCTCCATATTTTGAGCATCAGCTTTTTTTTGAATGAGTTGGGCGTTTTTCGCGGCTTGCCCCTCATCTATTTTGGCTAACAGCTGTTTTTGTTTGCCCAAAGCCTCCAAGTCTTTTGAAAGCTCTGTAATTTCCTTTTGAAGTTGTTTTTTCTCATCTTTGGAGAGCGTTTGCGCCCACGCGGGCATTGTCGCCAAAAATGCAATAAGTAAGCAGGTATATTTCATTTTGTATTTTTTGTGGATATTTAATTTAGGATATTTTATATTTGAGTTTTCTTTTTGAGTGGCATCTGTTACGCAAAAAGAAAGTCCACTTTTATATATAGGATATGGAAAATAAGAGGTTCAACTGCTGTCTTTTAGATTTTTATAAAAAGTGTGAAAGCACACAAAGTATAAATACGTAAGAAAAACAGCTTTAAACTATATTTAGCTGTTTTTTATTTCTTTTTGAATTTCAAGCACGTAGGCAAGTTTAACCTCGAATGTATCGGCTATTTGTTGAGGCGTGAGCATATTTTTACGCAATAATTGTTCAATATTGACACGCTGTTTTTTTGCTTCACCTATTGCTTCGCCTTTTGCTTCGCCTTTTGCTTCGCCTTTTGCTTCGCCTTTTTGGTAGGCAAATGTTCGAGTATAATCAAATAAAATGGGCATATCATTAATTTGTTTAAGGGTTTCTTGTTCAAGTCCACGCAATTCAGAAATAATATCCAATTGCGTAGTATATTTTCCTAAATCGAGTAAGTTGTTGGTCAGTTCTTGTAAACGCGCTAATATTTTGGCTATTACATATTCGGGTTTATCTTGTTGGAAATCGCCTAATATCGCTAATATGACAATTTCAGGCGTATCCGCTTTTAAAAACTTTGTATATTCATAACGTCCAAAATCTATAATATCGTATGTATAAGTACTATTTGTATGCTTTATTTGATATGGCATATTCAATTTATCCTTGCCTACATATATTACAAACTGTGTGGCTTCAAGGTTGTATCTATCATAAATAAGCGCGGCATATAACCACATACGCTTGTGCATACGGGCATCATTTTGGGCTTGTATCTCAATGTGTAAGGCATATTCGGGCGTACCATCACCGAGCGACATGATTTTTAGAAAATCGGGGTTGCGCTCTATGGTACGTTGCAAATCCGTTTCTTTCAAATCGTGTGCCTTATTTAGGTCTATATGAAAGACTGCTTTTATGAGGGAAGTATATATCTCTTCTGCATTTTCTTTAAATACTTTATCGTACTGACCTGTGGTGGTTTTTACGATTTTTTTAGATTGTTTTGCCATGCTTAATTTTGCCTTTTGCCATTTTCGTATTTTACGACTATGGCATCTTTAATGCGCAATAATTTTAAGTATTGGCAAAAAGTATCAGCCTCTGCTTTTTCTTTAAAAAAGCCGA
>JAYTNK010000131.1:0-8790 GCA_043748375.1 Cytophagales bacterium | reverse complement strand
TATAACACATATTTTTGTAAAATAAAATTTGCAGATGTCTGACAATTTTGTCGAGGCAAGGCTGTAGCACACGTTTTAACTTGTTAGGAGGCTTAAAACGGCAGAATGGAAGCCCGCTGCTACAGGCTTCTACAAAAAATGTCAGACAACGTTATTTCTTAATTGTGGTCTATTTTTGTATCAGGCTCATAATGTACAAATAGGTACAGCCACGCCAAACGCGAAATACGAAAGGAGAAAGGCATCATCAAGATAGAAAATACTATAACACTCCCCACATAAAAAGGAAGGGATGGATTTGTAAAAAAAGTAGCAATGAAAATACCGCACGTCATCATGATAGCCATAGAAATGGCATAGCTAACATACATAGCCCCCATAAAAAAGCCTGGCTCCATCTCGTAGCGGAAGCCACAACTGGGGCAATGCTTGTGCATTTTATCAAACTTAATAGGATGAAAGGGTGAGTTTGTATAGACAGCACCTTGCCTGCAATGCGGGCAACGGGCTTTAAGAAAGCTTTGTCGGGTGGTTAAAAGAGGCATGATGCTTTTTACTGTTTTTGTACCAGAGCCAGCCAACGGCGGCTATGAGGAGGTAAGGCATTGCTGCAAGGTATAAGATACCTGTATTCAATTTTGCTGCCAAATTTCCGCCATCACTCAAACTACTTGCTACACTTGCTCTGCACATGGCGCATTGAGCGAAGCTACTAAGAGCGGTAAGGGATTGAATCAATAGCAACAAGAAAAAAAGGCGCACTATTTTTTTTTGAAACATATAATTGAGTTGCGAATTAAGGTAACCAGTATAAAAAAGGTGCGTTTTTTTTGAGTATCAAATTAGCTGTTTGGTCTTTGTGAGTGGCATCTAATACCCAAAAGAAAACTTACAAAAAAAGCTCCAACTAAAAGTTGGAACTTAAACCTTAGGTGCGGGAGTGGGAATTGAACCGCACTACCTCGAGGTTATGAGCCTCACGTGCAACCGTTACACTTCCCCGCACTGCAAAAATAGAGAATGGAATTGACAACACCAAATGTTTTAGTACTTTTTTTCAATTACTTTTTTTTAAAAACTCTTTTTAGTTTATAAACACCTGATTATCAGATGCTTATTTATTTTTGCTTTTTATTAGATGCGTAAATCTTTTACAAAAAAAGCCCTGCCTATAGGTAGGCAAGGCTTTTTTATACTATAAGGATACCTTATTTGCCAAAGCTGCCTCCGCGTGAGCGTGAAGACGAGCCTGTGCGAGAAGATGAGCGTGGCGTACGCGAATTGTTGCCATTGTCTTTAGTGCTTGCTCCTTCAGCGCGACTATAACGCGCAGGATTTGAAGCTACTTTTTGCTTGAAAGAAGACAACTGTTGTTGTTGTTGCTTGCGTTCAAAAAAAGTAGGATTGCTTGCACGTGTAGCAGGGCTATTCGTACCATATTGATGTGCACCACTACCATAATACGCGCCGTTAGGGTTAGTATTGCGATAAGAGCCATAATGATTATAGCTATCATAGCTTGGACGGCTGTTCATATTCATCATAGAACTCATGAACGCATACTGCCCGTAAAATGCCCAAAAAGAACCGCCACCACTAGGGTTAGACTGCCATTCGCCATATTTTTTATTGCCTACTACGCCATTAAAACCTGGAGGCGAAGGCTTTTTACTTACTTGACCATCAGAGGCTTTGGAGGCAAGCTCTAAACCCATGTTGTTTAGGTTTTCAGCAAAAAACGGCTCGCTTACTTTTTTCCAACCCGTAATTTCAGGTTTAGTTTTTTCATTTTCGATGTCTTTACTAACCTTATATTTGTGTTCGTAAAGTCCTTTACTCTCGTCCATTTGCATATCATGCAAAATGATAGAGTACGTTTTTTCATTACTGAAGTCGCGCATGAGCATATCTACAGGACTGGGTCCGTCGTATTTAGGCTTTGAGGAGCCGCAAGCTGCGAAAATGAGCGTGCAAGCAAGAAGCCCATAAAGGGTTGATGATTTCATAGTTATATATAGGTAGAAAATACAAGGAGAAAATTACAAGAATTTTAAAAAGGCATTTATGGCATTATAATACTTGAGAACTGATGCTCATTTACTACCCAACCAACCGAAGCATTAAAGTCTTCTTCGCCTGATTGTTCTATAGTCATGAGTTTATCTTCGCTTTTAGTAGCATACGCCCATGAAACAAGTTCACTCCATTCTTTTTGGCTATGGCTACGGGAATAGCCGATAGTTTCTGATTGACGATAATAGGTTTCATTCTCAAACTGAATCCGCATGGGAGGCGAGCCTTTAGATACAATCGTATCTAATACCTCTTCGGGTAATTCGTGTACGTTTATTTTTTTATTAAAGGTGCAATAAAGGTCACCATCTTCCTCTACGTACAAGAACAGCGTGTCTTTGCCCTCTTGAATTTGGAACTCGTCTGCGAAGTGATCATTACCCCAGTCATACTCATAGCCTTCTTTTACTTGCCATGTTTTGAAGTCATAATCAAAGAAAGAACCCACACGGAGTTGATTCAAGCGCACATTGGTAGGATCGTACTTATACTTGCCTTCGTCTTCCTGCCAGTCTTTTTTCTTTTTAAACCAGTTGAACATATTGAGAGTATTTTATTATACAAAGGTACGTATTTTTTTTTGAATAGTTATAATTTATCAAAAATATTTAGTTTGGTTGTTTTTTCTATCAGAAAATCATGCCTTTTTGCGCATCAATACGGCTATTTCCCGTGATAAATCAAAAAACAATAGTTTTGTATTGGCGTTGCGCTCAAGATGGTAAATCGCCTTACTCAAAATGGGGTACAATTCATATAGTTTTTCGGTAGGCAAGGTCTTGGTTAAGCCTTCTATGAACTTCATTTGCTCGCCTGTAACACGTAGGAGAGCTTGAGAGCTTGCCTGCAGCATCAAACATTCTCGGCAAATATTTAAAAAGTATTGCAGAAGGTTACGTTGCTGCTCCCTATTCCACGCATCAAAGGTTTCTGTGTGCGTCATACAACCTGCCCAATTTACTTGATACACATCGCGTAACCATTGACGCAACCAATCGTGTATATCGTGATTTGCGCCTTCGTAGCGGAGGTGATAGGCGCGATTTAGGTTTCCATCGGCTAAATAGGCTACCTGTTCCGCTTCGCTTTGCGACATTTTGAATTGACTTATCAAATGTCCTACCACTTCTACATCTGTAAAACTAGGGATTTGCACCATTTGAAGCCGCGAAATGATAGTTACAAGCATACGTTTTACGTCTTGCGAAACTAATAGAAAGACGGTTTGAGGAGGCGGCTCTTCCAATACCTTCAACAAGGCATTGGCAGACTGGATATTCATCATTTCGGGCAACCAAACGAGTAAAATTTTATAAGCTCCCTCAAATGGCTTTAGCGAAAGCGTTTTGAGTACTTCTCTACTCTCTTCTACCGAAATATTGCCTTGTTTATCACTTGCGCCAATGTGTGCTAACCAATCACCCAATTCAAGGTATGGGTGCTGCAAAACTTTCTCGCGCCATTCTTTCATAAAGTCCCGACTCATGGGCTTGCTTTCTACTTTTTTGGTGGTAGCAGTAGGAAAGACAAAGTGCATATCGGGGTGTATCATTTTTTTATGCTTTTTGCAACCGCTACACTCACCACAAGCGTCTGTTTCTTGCACATTCTCACAGTGTAAATAGCGGGCGTAGGCAAGTGCCATAGCAAGGTTGCCACTGCCTGCCGTTCCAAAAAACAGCTGTGCGTGGGCAATGTGTTGGCTTTTAAGTGCTTGCAGGAGGCGTGTCTTGGTAGCCTCAAGGCTGGGTATGGCTTGAAATTGCAAGTTTTTGTGTGGTTAATTCTTGTGTGGCAACGTATTTATCATGTGGGTTGAGCCGAAAAAATTAGTGCTTTCATTTGCAACTGCTAGATTTTTTCTCAACCGTCCAAGTATCATCTCTTATTGATTTTCAACCACCTTTGTTTATCATTTACCCAAACCACCTCTTGAGTATCCATCACTTTGACTATTTCCTGAGAAATTTTTTTTGGATTCATATAAGACAACCAAAGGGTTTCTGATATATTCGGCATATTCCATCTTCTTCTGAAGATGGAACACAAGATATATCGCAGAATAACAAGATTATGAGCGCAAAATTTTTAATGTTTTTCACAGGTATTAGTTACCTTTTAGTCCATTATATTTGGTTCTTAGAAAGTTATAGTGGAAGCTACCAAAATATATGAGCAGTCATGCTGTAAGAATCTGTTTTTCAGGCTTTTGCGCGGTGCTAAAGTGTATAACAGACGCTTACAGCGCGGCTATCCCGTAATAACTTTCGAAGAACCTTATATTTTCAACTGACTGATAGCTTTTCCAAGTAGCATGGCAAAAATATCGATATTGCCCGAGAATTGTAGGAAAGGATTTTTACCTTCGCCTTTTTCTATTTCTATACCATTTGAAAATACAGAAAAATCAATGATGCGGTTTAATAATACTATTTTATCGCCTTTATCGCCTTTGAAAAGTATGCGTTTATTGGTAATGTAAATTGTACCCACATCTATCGAGTGCCACTGTGCTGCCTCTAATTTTTTGTTGTCAGCGGCAGAACCACGCCAATATAGCCCTTTGGCTATTTTTAAGCTGAGCGCGCTGTTAGAATTTACTTTGGCAGGCATTTCTGAAACTTGCTCAAACCATTGTGCATCTTTGGATACATAGTAGCATTTTTCGCTACGCGGTATGTTAATATCCACTTGTAGTTCTGGCATTTCATCGTTTTCCACTTGCCAATAGAGGCGGTATTTGTCTAAGTCCGATCTGGTCGCGTCATCAAATTTCAGTTCGGCGTGTAGGTTTTTGGCAATAGCTTGTAGCTCGCGGTCTTCATCGGGTGTGAGTTGCGCATCTGAAATTACGTTGTTCATGAAACTACGTATCAATTCTTGCCCGCTTGTGAGGTATATTTTTTGAGCAACTTCATTGGGAAGTTTTAGGTCGTTTTGTAGTTTTTCGATGAAAGCGCGTTCTGCCTCATCGAGTTCACCATCATTGATAACCTTTTCGACTTCAATTTTGTATATCTTGCCTGCCAACTCGCGGTGGATTTCCTCCACTTGTTTATCGTTCATTTGAAGAATACGCTTCAGTTCTCGCAAGTCGTCGAGTTCTGTTTCTGAGAGAACTTTATCGGAAAGACAGCCATTCAAGTAGGTTTTATAGAAGTCGGTTGTTTCAGCGACATAATCTGTCTTGAAATTGACACCATATTTATCTCCTGTGGCATAAACTTGCTCCAGCGTGATTTGGTTTAGTTCATGGTCTGCAAGCAAGTTATTAAGCTCTATGAGCGCGTTTTCCTTGATGCGTTGCCCCAATACCTTTTGCAGGAAAGTTGCCTTTTTCAGGTCTTGTTTGTTATATATGTGGTGTTCCATGGTTATGGGGAATTTTTACGGGTTAATTTTTGCCTGCAAAACACAGCTTGTGCATACCTTGTTATTACAAGTTCAAAGGCAGGCAAGTAGTCAGCTTGTTAGGCTACGCAAAAATACTTTTTTTTGTTCACAAATAAAAAAGTATGCGCAAAAAAATATAGCATTGTCCAAAATAACTTGGCGCAATGCTATGTATTTGTTTCTGCAGGCTGTTAGCGATACATCACAGCTTTTACTGCTTCTAAGGTTCTTTTGACATTGGGCAGAATTACCTCGATGAGTGTAGGGGCGTATGGGAGGGGCAAATCAAGGCTATTTACGCGGTGAATAGGCGCGTCTAAATAATCGAAAGCGTATTTTTGTACGTGGTAGGCGATTTCAGATGAGATAGCGGCGAGCGGCCATGCTTCTTCCACAATTACGAGGCGATTGGTTTTTTTCACTGAATTGACCACAGAGGCATAGTCAATAGGGCGTACAGTACGCAAATCTATGACTTCAGCCGAGATACCATCTTTGGCAAGTTCATCGGCGGCTGTATAAAGTGTTTTCATCATTTTGCCAAACGACACGAGTGTTACGTCCTTGCCTGCCCGCTTTACTTCTGCCACACCAATAGGCGTAAGGTATTCGCCTTCTGGCACATCGCCTTTATCGGCATACATAAGTTCAGACTCCATAAAAATAACAGGATCTTCATCGCGTATAGAAGATTTTAGCAAGCCTTTAGCATCAGCGGGATTTGAGGGAACTACCACTTTCAGTCCTGATGTATTGGCAAACCAGTTCTCAAAATTTTGAGAGTGTTGTGAGCTAAGCATACCTGCATTGCCCGTAGGACCTCTAAAAACGATAGGAATATGGTATTGCCCACCCGACATGGACATCATTTTGGCAGCACTGTTTATAACTTGGTCTATAGCAACCAACGAGAAGTTGAATGTCATAAACTCAATGATAGGGCGCAAGCCATTCATAGCCGCACCTACCCCGATACCTGCAAAACCCAATTCAGCAATAGGTGTATCGATGATACGTTTTTCGCCAAATTCTGCCAACAAGCCTTTGCTTACTTTGTATGCGCCATCGTATAGGGCTACTTCTTCGCCCATCAAGAACACACGTGAGTCGCGTATCATTTCTTCGCGGATAGCCTCGCGCAAAGCCTCGCGAAATTCAATTTCTCTTGCCATACAGTTTTTTGCGTTAAAATTACAGTAGAAATTTGATATATCAAATTTTTAGGAACTCTTTTTAAACAAGTGCCTTTATTAGACATCTTTCTAATTAAAAATTGGTGTATTTAAGATTTATAGTGCTTTTTTTCAAGTTTGCGATAGCAGTAACAAGTAACCATGTCCCTTGATAGTTTTGATACTTTCCTCTAAGCTGAATTCCACCTATCTTGAATATTTTGCCACTGCGATTACAATGTTCTATAGTGCAGGTTATCCAAAGAAGTAATTATCGGCAAGCTTAACAGCTTGTTTCGCATCTTTAATATAAAGCCCCACATCAGCCTCTGTATGCTAAATAAATCGCTTACTTGACACAATTTTTATCTGTTACGATACTCATGCCTCCTGCCAAGTTGGTGATATTGGTAAATCCGTTTTGGGTTAGTGAGTAACTTGCCTGCGGACTTCGGTGGCTATGCGAACAGAAAACTATTATCTCCTGCTCCTTCCGCCATGCTATAGTAGCCAATTTGCTTTCAAGTTCCTGAATAGGGATATTGATAGCATTTTTAAGCGTTCCAAAATTAGGCTCTTCTTTGCCTTCAAACTCGTTTTTGGTTCGTACATCTAAAAGTACTACATGAGGATGCTGAGCTATATAGGCGCAAATATCAGCAGGTTGTATAGTCTTGAATTTGATAGAAGATGTTTTAACTAAATTCATTTGACAGTGCGTACACTTACCTCCTTGAGTGTAGGTATGTTTGTCGCAATCCTGACCACAAGGAATACAACTGTAAGTATCGGTAGTAGTTTGCTTGGCTATTTTGCACCCAATAAGCATCATAGCTATTGCAAAAAGTATCAGGTAGCCACGTTTTGATTTTAGTTGAGTCGTCATTTTTTTGAGTGAAAGATGGTTATAAGTCAAGTTTTTTTGCTTTTTGTTGGTGTTAGAAAAGTGTGTGGTTGTAGGTAAGCGAAAACTGGGCAGGCAAGTATAGCTATAGGACAAAATTACACCCAATTTTTCGAAAAACCAACAACGGCGCACCCGATTAGGCTTCTTTTCTGTAACGCTGTGCCTAAAGGGTGCATTTTTTCTAATACTTTATAGATACAAACGCTTTTATAGCCTATCTTTGCAAAACAACTTTATTTTGATTTATGGAAATCCAATTTCGCCAAAATAACCAAGAAATTTTTGCACCCCTCAAGGATAAATGGCTACTTGCATCGCCCGAAGAAATCGTAAGACAAGGCTATATTTGCCATCTTGTGAATGAATATGGCTATAGCCTCAATCAAATGCAGCAAGAAGTGCGCCTTACCAATTCGCAACGTGGGCAGGGAAGTGCAAGGGCTGATATTGTGATCTGGCGCAATGCACAAGAAAAAGCAGACAATAAAACCGCTTTCATAGTCGTAGAATGTAAAGCAGAAAAAATAACCGTTCGCAAAGAAGACTATTTTCAAGGTCAAAACTATGCGACTTGGGCAAGGGCAAAGTTTTTCATTACTACCAACGAAAAAGAAACTAAGTTTTTCAAGGTTTTAGAAGAAAAATTACCGCTTTTTATTGAGGAAATCATTGATATTCCGAAAGCTAAAGATGCAGAAAATGAAAAGGAAATCACAAAACTACTTGCCCAACTCAAGAAATTTGAACGTGATGAATTTCAAAAACTCCTTTTTGCTTGCCATGATGTGATACGTAATAACGATAAACTCTCGCCTGAAATGGCTTTTGATGAAATCTCAAAAGTCCTATTTATGAAAATAAGGGAGGAAAGAAAGCAAAATAGTGTGTTTTCAAAAGATAGATTTTTGCAACTCAAAAAAATACAAGAAGAGTATGACAATGATGTAATAGGCAAGAAAAATGACACACCTTTTTACAAACACCTTTTTGAACAAACCAAATCCGCGTTTTCAAAAGATGAAATTTTTGTAGATACAGATACGCTCCGCATCAGAGAAACCAGCTTTTTGCAAATTGTAGAAAAACTGCAAAAATACAACCTCTCCAATACTGATGATGACGTAAAAGGTATCGCGTTTGAGGAGTTTCTCGGCAAAACATTTAGAGGCGACTTAGGGCAGTTTTTTACGCCACGAACCCTCGTCGATTTTATCGTGGGTTTGCTGGATATTCAAGAAAACGAAC
>JAYTNK010000130.1:0-3808 GCA_043748375.1 Cytophagales bacterium | reverse complement strand
CTTGTTCCAAACGCTTATTTTGAGGTGGCGGTTACTACTTTTTACAAAATAGAAAAACTACTTTCCAATTATTTACTTGGTATTTTGGGGCAGATGACCATTATGTTTGCGATTGTTTCAATTGGCTTGGGCATCATGAGTATCAAATACGCCCTTACCATAGCCGTATTTATGGCGGTTATGAATTTGATACCATACTTAGGTCCTGTACTCGGATTAGTTTTTGCCAGTTTAGTTATACTATCTACGCCTTCAGCCGATAGTAATTTGCTACATAATGGCTACACAATTTTGCGCGTTTTACCTATTATATTGGGTGCGATGGCATTGGATAGTTTATTTGTACAACCTTTCATTTATTCAAAAAGTGTAAAAGCACACCCGTTGGAAATATTTTTTGCCATCTTTGCAGGTGCAACTTTGGCAGGTGGCTTAGGAATGTTCATGGCAATTCCTGTTTATACGGTGTTGCGTGTAGCATACTTAGAATTGCGTGAAAGTACACAACAATACAAGGTTTTCAGAGGCTGAAAAAGTCTATCTCATTTTAATTTGTTTTTAGCGAAAAAAAGCACTATTTTTGAGGCTCAAAGTATTTTGTGCTAAAACCTAATCTTCAAAAACATGAGCGAGTTTAAACTTTGTGAAAATGGGCATTACTTCCCTCAAGGGTTGAAAGATTGCCCCTATTGCCCCAAAACCTCCAGCGACAACCAATTTGGACAAGGTGGTGGATTAGACAAAACCAAAATAGCTGATGACCAAAAGCCCGTTTTTGGTGGCGGTGGTGGTGGAAGTCTAAGTCGCACCCAAATATTTACAGGTGGTAATGAAAATAGTTTGGGCTTTCCCGCTACTTCTACCCCACAATTTAAGCCACAACAAGGTAGTACAGGCAGAAAACTCGTTGGCTGGTTAGTTTCATTTACCATTGACCCAAACGGCATTGATTTTAAACTCTTTGAAGGGCGTAATTTGCTCGGCTCAGATAATATGTGTGATATTGCTATCCCCAATGACGCAGCCGTTTCAAGCAAACATTTGACTATTTTACATCGTATGGGGCATTTCAAATTTAAAGATGAGCTTTCCACCAATGGAACATTCATAAATGATGTATTTGAGGAAGAAGGAAACTTAAAAGATGGAGATATAGTCCGTATCGGAGATACTATTTTCAAATTTCGAAGCATTGCATAAATCAAATGGAAACCAACCAATACGCCTGCAAAAACTGCGGTCATAATGAGTTTATCCCTCTGCCAAATTGGTATGACGTTTTTATGGCTAAAGAAGACAACTCTTCTTTGTCCGAATCGCCACCCAAAAATGGAAAAACAACACTATTTTGCCGTAAATGCTGCGAACCATTAGCGTTCAGCGAAGAGGACATAAATACTTAGCAAAATGCTAAAATGTGCAACTTATTAAATTCTAAAAAACAATGACTACCTCAAAAATTATTTTCCTTATCCTTGCCTGCCTCCTGCTGGGTAGGCAAGTGGCATTTAGCCAGCAAAAGCCTGAAGACAAGCCCTCCACTATCAGCAAAGAGAGTTTTCGCATCAGTGGTGTGCATCTGAGTAAAGATAGTTCAGGCGTAGTAGCCGTAACGATGGAAATGGCAGGCAATGTAGAGCCTGTCAAAGGCGATTTTAAACTATCAGGCGAAGACGGAAACCCTATGGAAATCCATCAAGTTGCCAAAGCAGGAAGCGAAGACAACGCAAACACTTCTACACGCCTCATTTATTTTTTGATAGATGCCTCAAGCTATACGGACGGAGTGCCGCTCCAAAATTTCAAAAACGCTGTAAAAAACTCGCTCCGATTGCTGACTGATAACGACTTAATGAACATCGGCTATTTTGGAACAAGCGAAGAAGTAATAACACTTGCCCGTGAGTTTAACGCCAATGTAGGTTCGTTTGAAGGTGATATAGAATCGCGCATTTCTGCCAATACGGATAGCGCAAGCAAGTCAGACGCTTTCAGAGCCACTTATGACGCTATAGACGAACTACGCAAATCAAACCGCGAAGGGCAACGCATTTTAGTGGTTATTTCAGGGGGAGTAAAAAGCCAAAGTACAGAGTATAGTGCTGATAAAGTAGCTTCGTATGCCCGAAAAAACAATGTAGTTGTGCATAACATAGCTTATAAAATAAATGATAAATTTGCTTTTGATACCTACCGACTCCTTAGCAATCAGACGGAAGGTGGGCAGGCAGCTTCTGTAAAAGGGAGTACTGACCTTAAAAATGTATTGGGTAACTTCTTAGAAAAACGCATCACAGTTTCTAAAAACGCCTCTGTATTGTGTGTACTCACTTTCTTGCCTCCCTTCAAAGATGGCGCAGAACATAGTTTCAAAATCAATTATGCAGGTACTGAGCAAGTAGGCAAGTATATTGCACCTGTAGGCGCAGGCGGCAACAGTGGTATTTTTGCCCTTTTGTCAAATAATGTCGCCATACTCGTTATTGTGATTGTTTTATTACTTGGCGGATTATTGTATTGGCAGTTAAACGAAATGCGCCTCCGCCGTATAGAACGCGAGGAAGAAGAGCTTCAACAACAAGAAGACGCAGATAACGCTCGACAAGCCGAAATAGCCAAACGCGAAAAACAACAAGATGCCGTTTTGCAAGAACTCCGCAATCAAACTGCCAAACTTGAAGACCAAATGCGCCAAAAAGAAACGGACTTTATCAAACGTACCGAAGACCTAAAAGCGCAAATGCAATTCACGCCTACAGTAGTTCCCGCAGGCAAGTTTGACATGAAAAACACCATCATTTCAGGCGGCGGCGGCTCGCCTGTATTATTAGTTTCGGCAGGTAGTTTTAGCAATAATTTCTACCTCAATAAACCTACTATGATGATAGGACGTGCTGCAAATAACGATATTGTGGTACCTGAACAAACGGTTTCAAACCAACACGCCACCATAACCATCGAAAATGGTAGCTTCTTCCTTACTGATTTAGGTAGTACGAATGGCACTTTTGTAAACGGCACACGCATCGATAAAAAACTCCTTAAAGCTGGCGATATTATCAAATTCGGAGCGTCCAATTGTAGATTCGAGATATAATGATTAGTTTTTTTCGAATAGGCACTACCTATAAATATGCTTTTTGGTTGCTCCTTTTATTTGCTATCCGTTTGCCTGTAATATTGGGAGGCATACCTGTACTAAATCCTGAACTAAAGTGGGTGATTGTAGCCGAACAGATGCACAAGGGCTTTTTCCTTTATACAGAAATATGGGACAATCTCCCACCTCTTTCCGCGCTTGTCTATTGGGTTATGTATGCTATAGAAGGGCGAAACTTTTTTATTTCGCATATATTGGTTACTATATTGGTAGCCCTACAAGCTATTTTATTCAATCAAATACTCAAAAATAGGCAAGTTTATAATGAGCAGACGATGCTTCCTGCGCTTTTATACGGACTGTTTATGAGTTTATTTCTTGATTTTTATGTCTTGAGTGCGCCATTGCTTGCCAATACAGTGCTAATGATTGTAATAAATTATATATTTCTGCAACTTTCAGAAGGCAAACGCTTTAACAGTGTATTCGAAATAGGGGCATATATAGGTATTGCTACCTTATTTTATTTTCCAAGTTTTACTTTTTTATTAGTACCTATACTTGCGTTTCTACTCTATACGCCTACTCCAGTCCGTGATTATCTGTTGATGTTGGTAGCTTTTTTGTTTACGTTGGGGATTGCCTTTTTGGGATTCTTCCTTGCCAATAGCGAATATGATTTTTGGATTTGCTTTTTCTCCTCACATT
>JAYTNK010000129.1:0-2017 GCA_043748375.1 Cytophagales bacterium | reverse complement strand
CTGCCCATTTGAGTTCTTGTATTCTAAGTTCTAAATAGGTTGGTACGATAACTGCGTTTCGGAAGGCTTGCCCATTGAAATTGACTACTTGAAAAGCGTCTTTTATCTTTTGTTCTAATATTCCAAAATTGTCTTTTTTTACAAGTGATAAAATGCTATCCACTTTGCCGTTAAACGCATCTGTAACAAAATCCATTGCCGTTTCTTTCCTATTGGCTTCTACATAGTCGCATTTGCTTGCGGTTCTATTTTTTACCATAAGGCGAATTTGCTCACGAACTTGTTTGAGTTTTTCGCCTGCTTCAGTGTGTTGCAACTCATCTGCTAATTCATCTAAAAGATTGTAAGTAGGTATGAGGTAAGCATTGCCGTAGCCCTCCACTATGTTTTTCATAGCTTTGGCTGTTTTTTCTAAGTTAGAAGCATTTTGCATGGCTTTATAGGCATCTCCTGCTATTTGTTCAGCTTGTTTGTGTGCGGCTTCTATGATTCTATTTTGTTCCGATTGCGCATTAGCGATGGTTTGCTCTGCCTTTTTAGTAGCCTCGCTATAAACCAATTTAGCACCATCTTTTGTAGTTTTCGCATAATCTTCTGCCTCTTTTCGCATCTCATGAGAAACTCGTTTTTGCGTTTCAGCTTCTAAATCTGCTTTCTTTATAATTTCAAAGGCTTTGTTTTCTGCCTCTTTCAAAATGCGTTCAGCTTCTGCCAAAGCATCTACAATGCCTTGATACTTGCTGAGTTCTAAGGCTTTCTGCTTGGCTTGAGAAAGCTCCTTTTGTAAAGTGCCATTCAAAAACCTAAAAAAGTTCATTATCCAATTTATCATAAAAGCAGTTTTTTTTAATTTTTCCCCAAAAATAAAAACAAAAAATTAAAAAAACCAAGCTAATAAAAATAAAAAAATATTCCATCTACTATGCACCTACACTTTTAGTTATTTAATAACTATATTTTAATAAAAACATTCATTTAATAACTAATTAAAAAATAAAGTGAAAATATTTTCGAAAATATTTGGTGGTTAATATGTCAAGTCATATATTTGCAAAGTGAATTTATATATGACTGGACAAGAATTAAAAGGGTTACGTGAAAAGTACAATCTTACCCAAAAAGATTTTGCAGAAGCTATACAAACAACCCAAGCCCAAATATCAAAATGGGAGAATGGGCTGCATAAAATTAGCCGTGCTTATCAAAATTTGATTAGATTGTCTTTTGAGAAGTACGAAAAATAATTTTTTTGCCTTTCAATATGTGATTTCATATATTTCTAAACAACAAAAAGGGGTGCCGTCCTACGAAAACTACGCCCCTTTTTATTTAAACCTTTTGCAAAGTGTATGCAAAGTAACAATGAAAATTTGTCATTTACAAATAATGACAACGCTCCTCTTATAAGAGTTGAGCAACGCGATGGCAAACCTTGTGTTTCTGCTCGTGAATTGTACGAATTTTTAGGGTACAATAAAGCTGTATGGTCGAGGTGGTATCCTCAAAACATTGTGGAAAATCCATACGCCCTTGAAAATGAAGATTGGGTAGGGTTCAACATCATGTTGAACGGTAACGAAAGCAAAGACTTTGCGCTTTCTATCAATTTCGCAAAGAAGTTGGCTATGATGGCAAGAACAGAAAAAGGCGAACAAGCACGTCAGTATTTTATTGATTGTGAGAAGAAGCTGAACGCCTTGCCTCCCAAACCGAAGTTAAGTTATATGCAGCAACCTGCGGAAATCACAAGGGAGGAGTGGGTAGTGGCGAATCATTGGTTAGATGACGTGCAGGCACGCGTAAACAAGATGGAGGCTGTTTTTTGGGAAACGGTAGGCAAGGTCGAAACGCTGTCTATTGTGAACAATGAGAACCGCTATGATACGGTGCAAGACTACTTTGAGGCAATGGGCGAGGCGGTTACGCCTGCACAACTTTCGTATTTGATAAAACTTTGCAAGGGTATAAGCAAATCGAATGGCGTGATGATTGGCAATTACGGGCATGGCGTGATGAG
>JAYTNK010000128.1:0-2317 GCA_043748375.1 Cytophagales bacterium | reverse complement strand
TATTTTATGCGCAATAAAATTTTTGCGTACCCCAAAATTAAGAAAAAAAAAGCTATTTAACAAGCGTATAGCGTTGTTTTGGAAAAAAAACATTATATTTGAGAAAATTTTGCGCACTTTTGGTGCGTATTTGCTTGTAATTTACTGAAAAACAACTTGTTACGCTTATGCAACGCCCTTCTCATAATCCCGCTAATTATTATCTCACTCAAGACGGTGTTATCAGTAAGATAGATAGCTATTGGGACAAACTGCGCGAGGTTGCGGAGGAGCTTGATAGCATGACACAATACACTTTCAGACGCTTAACCAATGCAATATGTATTTCATTGTTAGGTATTTTGCCTGTTTTGTGGCTCTCGCCTACCAAAGTATTAGGTATGTTTATTTTAGTAGGAGGCTTATGCGTTTCTTTGTTGTTGAGTGCTGTTCAATTAGTTGGATTATGGGAATTCCAAGACCAGAAAAAGCGCGGGAAAATTTTGTTCGAAGCACTCAAAATAGAGATGCAACGCGAATACTTCGAGGTGGAGGATATGCACTTGGAAGAGCGTATTTTGTTAAATCATTACACTTTATCTGCTCGTTTTCCTATTCCCCCATTTTTTTATGTCAGCATACTTACAGCGTTAGTAGGTTGTAATGGTGCGTTACTTTGGTCATATTACTTCTACTGGTAGCCTCTATCATTTTTGTTGTCTATTCCTTTTTTTTGTTACCCAAGCCTCTTTTTTCAAGATCGCGTTCTATATCTTTTTGGTGCTGGTCTTTCTCGGTTTGCTCGGCTTTTTTGCGTTTATCCGCCTCTGCTTTTTTGCGTTCCGCCTCCAATATTTCCCCTTTATTCTCTATGCCTATTTTTTTGGCTACTAACTCCATGTAGGTAATTTCAAATATAAGCGGGGCATGTGGTGGGATACGTTGCTTCATTTGGTTCATGCCAAGTTCGTGGTAGGCAAGATAGGAAGGCGTTATAAAGGTACATTTTGCACCTTTTTTCATCAATAATAACACTTCATCAAGTGCTTGAATAGCAAATTTTTGAGCTACAGGAAACTCGAAAAGTCTGCCATCATCATCAGAGCTACCAAACACAGTGTCGTCCAACAACTTGCCTACGTAACTCAACGCTACTACATCACCTTTTTGAGCAAAATCGCCTTCACCTTCGTTGGACATTGTGTACCAAATACCAGAATAAGTGCGCTTCATGTTGGTCATTTTATTTTTGGCAACATATTCGGCTATAGCTTTTTCATCTTTCTGTTTTTGTTCAAAAACAGGTTGTTTCTTATCATTTTCCATCTCTTCGCGGTTTTGCACTTTCAGCACTTTGATAATGTAACGAACCGTAGAGCCAGCCTTGACAGTTTTGGGGCGTGAGCGTTTAATAGCCTGAAACAACATATTTTCGGGTATCCACACGGATACACTATCTTCTTGGTGCAATAACAAAAAAATATCTTCTAAAAAGCCCTTATCCGATTTATCATAATCATCATTCGAAATTTCTTTTACAATAGGCTTTTTATCAAAAGTACTTTTTAAGATGGCATCGTCTTGCGTGCGTGTTTGAATATGAAATGTAACATATTCCTTTTTTACAATCCGTTTATGCTTTCCATGATGTTTATGAACTTGGTAGTGGATTTGGTAGTATTTTCCATTTAAGCTGACTTCTATTTCTTGTTTATGCCCATGTTGGGCAAAAAGTAGGCAAGGACTTACCCATGAAACAACTGTGAGCAGGAACAAATATGAGGGTAAAAAAAACTTCATGTTCTAAGAACGCATACAAGCAATTCAAAATTGCACACATACAAGCAACACACACGATTTAAATATTGATTCATGAAAGAAAATCATAAATATTACCTATTTTTGGTCAAAATATTAAATACATACAAGATGCCTACCGCTCAGTTTTACCTGCACAATGCTATACGAAAAATAAAACGCAATACCTTCGACGCAGCTATAGAAGACCTTAACCGCGCCATAACTATTAATCCGTCTTTTGTAGAGGCATATTTATTGAGAGCAAGGCTTTATTATGACAAAGGTGAGTACAATAACACCATCATAGATTGTGGATACATCTTGGACAATCGCCCGTCTTCAGCCGATGGATACGCTTGGCGTGGAAAAAGCAAATATGCCACAGGCAAGCTCGAAGAGGCATTGGCTGACCTTACTAAAGCCACCTTGCTTGATGATCGAAACGCAGATGCCTTTTATCAAAGAGGATTGATTTACAAGGATTTGAAGCAATATGAAGCCGCTATCCAAGACTTTACGGAAGTATTAGACTTAGACG
>JAYTNK010000127.1:0-2358 GCA_043748375.1 Cytophagales bacterium | reverse complement strand
ATTTTTGCTTCTAACTTTGCGGTTGTGCCACCTAAGACTTCGAACTTGCCTGAACCGCTTACTTCGGCTTGTGTAATGCCTGCTATACGGGCGGAAGTTACTTCGAGCTTGCCTGAACCTGATACTTTCGCTTCCAAATTTTGGGCGACATCAATTTGTTTGAGTGCTATATGTCCTGAACCTGACTGCTTCAACTCAAGGTTTTGGGTGCGGATAACGTCTTCGCAAGTAATCTTGCCTGAACCTGAATTGCGAACTGCCTGCAATTCTTTAAAAGTAATGGTTATGACCACATTGCCATTGTAGTTGTCTTTCCAACCCATTTGGACTTTGTTTTTGAAATGAATTTGCAACTCATTTCCTGAAATTTCAGTAATAATGTCTTTCAAAGCGGTTTTTTCAGATTCGATGTGAGCGGATTCCTTCTCGCCTTTTAACAAAATGACTTTCATACCGTCCATATTTTTAACGGCTTGGAAGGTAGGAAGGTCGCGAGTTTCAGTAAGTTGCGCCCAAGACAACTGAAAGGGTAATACTACAAAGAGGATAGCAAACGCTAAAACTAAATTTCTCATGGTTCTTTATTTTTTATGGTTTATAGGCAAGATGCAGAGTATGTAAGAAAGGTTGCACGAGTTACTATTTTTTTTCTTTTCCACTAAAGATTATTACGATAATTTACAATATGTCTACCAAAGCGAAAAAGTCGAGTTAATGAAAAAAAGTCCTATATTTGAAATTCCTGTATCAAAAAGACAATTCCCATGCTCGACTTACTCAGTTTTTCAGCCGCCTTAGGTGGCTTAGAACTTCCTGCAAAGTTACCCCTTTTATTTGAACTTTTACAATCTTTTTTATGCTTAAGTTTCGGTATAGCGGTTATAGCAAGCGCACATTGTTTCGTTTGATAGCGTAGGATTGATTAACTTGCAACTTTTCGATTGGTTTATAAGGCGGGAGGGTGTGGTCTATCCTAATCCAAATAACGGCACGTTTACCATCTCGGTAGGCAAGGACAAACTCGACTTGCCTGCCCGCCTGTTGAACGTGCAAGGCGTGGAAGTATGGCGCGGTGTGCAAACTGAAGTGAAAACGAACTTGCCTGCAGGTATGTATTTTTTGCATACTATAGTGGCAGGCAAGGCTAAAATAACAAAGGTAATAGTTAATGATTAACCTTTGAGCATTGATAAAACAACGAAAAATTATTCCTCAGGTTTTTAGCAAGTTATGGTGGAGAAAAAGCACTCTTTCAGTAACTTTCTAAGAACCTATGTTTTTTCAATGTAAAGCAATAATCTTTGTGCTTTTTCTAGTGCTATAATATCTTCTTTTGAAATGCCTATCCCCTCCAAAATCTCTTGTGTATGCGCACCCAATAAAGGAGCCGCCCATGTAGGTTTTGCAGGAGTGTCCGAAAATTTTAGAGGCACTCCAATAGATTTGAGCTTGCCAGCCTTTGGGTGGTCGAGTTCAATAATCATTTCTCGTGCTTGTATATGGGCATCTTGGTCAAGGTCTTTGACTTCGGCTATTTTGGAGAGTGGAATGTCGTGCTGAAGTCCTATAGCCTGCCATTCGGAGGCGGTTTTGGAGGCGAAAATTTCAGTTAATTCCGCTTTATGCGCAGCCAATACATCGGGAGGCGAGGGCATCATGCGGTTTTTCCAAGCAGGCTTGCCTACCAAGTCGCAAAATTTCGTCCAAAACTTCGCCTCCAATGTGCCAAGTGCCACATAACCATCTTGGCAAGGGTATATACTGTAATTCAATAAACCACCTGATAAAAAGCTACGCTCACGCGGAATACTCGTATGCGTTGCCCATTCAAACATAAGCGTATTGATTGCCAAAGGCATCACACCATCAAGCATCGCTACATCAACCCACTGCCCCTTGCCTGTGTTGTATCGAGCGATAACGGCTGATAGACAAGCGATAACCGCCATGTATGAACCGCCTGCTATGTCTGCAATTTGGGCGTTCGGAATTTGGGGTGCGTGATGCGCATTGCCTGCCAATAGCCCTGCCAGCGCAATATAGTTCAAGTCGTGTCCTGCCCAATTTGCATATTCGCCCGTCTGTCCATAACCTGTTACCGATACATAAATCAGTTTCGGATTGATTTCTTTGAGCGTTTCATAATCCAAACCCCACCGCGCCATCATGTTAGGGCGAAATTGCTCAATCAGAATATCAGCTTCTTGCACCAATTTTAGCATAATGGCGCGTGTGTCGGGGTGCACATAATCTATACAAAGGCTTTTTTTGGAGCGGTTGTAGGCAAGGTATGCCGCTGACTCGCCTGCAATAAACGGCGGAAAGTCGCGGGCATAGTCGCGTTGTACAGGCGACTCT
>JAYTNK010000126.1:0-1626 GCA_043748375.1 Cytophagales bacterium | reverse complement strand
TAATCAAATATTTAGACCGAATGTCCGATTGCGTTATCAAGGCTCGCCTGTAGGCAAGTGGGCAGATAGTACGCGCTTTGGTTATCAGCAAGTTTCGCTTTCGGGCATCATACCCCTCGGCGGAAGCGCAAAGGTAGAGCTGAAAGAATTAAAATTTCAAGCGAGTCAAACTTTCTTAAACGTACAAATAGGGGGTAGGCAAGCCGATATATCGCACCTCCAAAATTCTGAATTATGGGGCAATGTGTCTGTCGGGATAACTCATGTACACGGGCGTTTGGGGCGTGGTGTTATGGTGTATTCAGCGCAAGTAGGCACAACGATAGACCCTGATATTCCAAATAGGCACAATTTTTTTGGTGTAGTCGCCATAGCAAGGTTACAAATAATGGGTTTGCGCAAACAAAATATTTATGGTATAGGCTTAGTACTCAGTCAGTCGGGAGTACTTCCTATTCCGATATTTGGTTGGAATAGAAAGTTAGCCAAAAAATGGGATATTGCTATTTTATTGCCTGTTCAAGTGAGCATTAGTTATCGAGCAGGCAAGAAAACAAGCATAGAATGGAATAACACTTTCTCCAGTATTGGTTTTCCGCTTGATGCCCAACATTTGCGCAGTAGCTTGCCTGCCGTTCAATCAGGGCAATATCTTGACCTGCGTTCCAGCCTCGAACTCTCTCAAAAACTACACAAAAATTGGCAATTTATAGTAGAGGCGGGGGTTATCCCATACAGAAGGTTGCAATGGAGCAATAGCGAGCGAAAAACGATACAGACCTTCGCAGGTGCAACTATGGGCGTATTTGCTACAGTCGGATTACGCTTCAACCTTCCACAAGGTTGGCTAAGTGCGCAAATGTTTGAATCAAATTAGTGTTCAATAAAATTGGGAGGCAAGGCTATCTTGCTCACAGCAGAAATTATTGCGCCCAGCATAATTTTGCGTGGTGTTTGTGCCAATAAGCAAGCAGAAAATAAGACACAATACATAGTTATCAAAATTTTTACAAGAAAATAAAATTGAGTTTAAAACTATAGCAAAGGTATTGTTTTTTTTAATATTCTCTATGTTTTGCTCTTAGGCATCTAAGTAATATCTTTGCAAAGCAAAGTCGAAAAATAAGCCCGTTTTTAGTCTATATTTCTCTCAAAATACAATGCCAAAGTGTCCAAATTTAGGGCGCATAGGTTGCCCAAACCTCCTAAGTTATTATACACACAGCCATTGTCTAACCCAATAGTTTTTGTTTTTTGGGTAATGTTATCCCGAATTTCGTTTGTATAACGTAGGAAATGCCCATGTATAATGCGTTTGTCGCCTTGGTATTTCTCGATGCTCATGGGACTTATGGCTGCATACATTCTGCGATAGTCAGTGAAGGGATTGTCAGCATTAAAATTAAAACCTGCATGCGACAGGTAAAAGTCATTTATATCAAAATAATAATCTAAATTACGAAAAAAGTAAATATACTCTTCTAAATTATCGCCTAATAAGTCATGGACATGGTACATGTTTGCATAGCTTTTCAAGAAATCTGCGCCTAATTGACAGGCTTTTAAAAATGAGGCTTCATGATTGCCTAACAAAGTATAAACTTGGTAGTTTTGTGCTTTCAGTGA
>JAYTNK010000125.1:0-5414 GCA_043748375.1 Cytophagales bacterium | reverse complement strand
ACTTCGCCAAAGGTGGTATAGGCATAGGTGTATGCGCTACCACTTATAGGTATGGTCGAGGCAAATTCAGCATAACATAAAGCGGAAAATAAGCAGGCAATAGCTGTGAAAATGAATAGAAACATCACCGCAGGACCACCATCAAAGGAAGCCTTGCCTATAGTACTGAATATGCCCGCGCCAATAATAGCCGCAATGCCAAATGAAACAAGGTCGGTTAGGCGCAATGTTTTATTGAGGCTGTGCCCCTCTTGCGCCTCGCTTGCTTCGAGGTCTTTGAGAATTTGAGTAACCGATTTTTTACGAAAAAGTGAGTTCAAAATAGTAATTTTTGGAGGTACGTTGGAAATATGCCTGAAAAGTAGTGCAAAATTTAGAAAGAACAAAATTTTTACCTAATTTTGCCTATCAAAACTATAAATTAAATGGTAAATATTAAATTAACAAAACATTCACGCCTCTTAATACAACAAAACAAGAAGCTACCCGTTTATAGTAATAATAAAGCACATTGCAAAAAACATCATCCACTCCACTCTTAAACGCTACCCCCAAACCAATATGAAAAAAGTATTTTTCACGCTTTTAGCTGCTTGTACACTCTTAACAAGCAATGCCTTCGCACAAGATGCACTACTTGCCTCTATCCTCGACATCATATCACCTGTAGAAGTATCCAAAATGATACGCGAACAAGGTATCGCTTATAACAATGGTATATTGAACAAAGTAACCAATTTGCCAAACTATACAAGCGAGTTCAAAAGAGCCGCTAACTTGGGCGTATTTAGCACCGACCTTGGGTATGCCACCATCAATGATAAAAGCATGGACGCACTTACTTACATGAATACTGTAAAGAAATTGGCTGAAACCATGAAAGTTGGACAATTCATCAATACAAGCAAAATCATGCAACTTGCTGCCAATAAAGATGACATGAATAAATTGCTACAAGAAACAACCTCTACTTTTGAAAATATCAGCAACCACTTGGATAAGCAGAAAAAAGCTAACCTTGCCGCTGTAATGCTCGTTGGTGGTTGGTTAGAAATGTTTTACATTACTTGCGAAGTTGCTAAAACCAAACCAAGTGCTGAACTTAGCGACCGTATCGTAGGACAAAATCTTATTCTTGTGAAAGTGTTAGACGTGTTAAAACCTTATACAAAAGATGCTGACACTAAAAAATTAGCAGAGAAATTAGGCGAACTTAGTAAAGTACTTGATACTTACAAAATAGAAGTTACCGCCAGCAACAAAGAAGAGCCTAAAACAGAAATCAAAAAAGATAAAGATGGCAATGATATTCTTGTTACGGTAAGCAGTGAAAGTCCTTCTAAGGAAGTAAATCTAACAGCTGAAGACATAGCAAAGATAGCTAGTAAAGTTGCTGATATTCGTAAATCTATTGTAGAATAAACAAACTTATATACACAAAAACAAAACTATCTTTCTGATATGGGAAGATAGTTTTGTTTTGAAATAGAGCAGTTTATGTTTAACTAATTCTGAAATAAAATCTTACCTAACATATACATAATTTAAACATGAAAACCATCGCCTTGTTTGTAGTTTTAGCCATATTGAGTAGTACAAATATATATGCCCAATGTACTTTTGAAAAATATACACAAAAAGGTATCAAAATGCTCAGTCAAGAACATGAAGGGTTTACATTTCTGAAAAGCTATGAGATAGCAGGCGCAGAAGGCAAAAAATTTTCTTATATATTTACACAAGGTACAAGCTACCTCATTACACTCGCTAATAATGATGTTCATTCGAATGGTATTTACCTTTCAGTATATGACTCCAATGACAAACTCATTACGACAAGCAAAATGAATGATAAGTTTTACTCCGCCATACAGTTTAACTGCAAAGGTACAGGAGTATATCAATTAAAATTCAACTTTGAAGGAGCAAATGAGCATTGCGCAGTAGCTGTTTTAGGTATGAAACGCTAAAAATCTGCTTACTCTACGCGCACTCCCATACTCAAAACACCTATAAGTGGGTCTTGACGCATATACTGGACAAGACGGAGCGTGTATGTGTCTGCTACCGAGAACTTATAACGTTGTAAGGCTGGAATAGGCAACTGATGAGTGAATATATCGCCTAATCCGCTCCCAAAAGGTTTACCTCGTTTTGCATCAAAAAGCGTTATATTGTTTAATTCAGTAGCGATTATTTTTCCTCTGCTATCTTCTATGTAATATGTTACATATAAGTTTGAGTACGGATATTTCAAACTATTGCGTATGTTATAAGCAAAGTTGTACTTCCGTTGCGTATCTGTAATCTTAATTTTGAACACAAGAGGTTTATTAATGTACCAATCTCCTTTAGGAAGTTCTTTATTTTCCTCAAAGTGAGGTAATTGTCCACATTGTGTAAGTAGGCAAGTTGTGAGTAGGATGACAAGGTTTCGAAGCATAGTGCAAAGTTATAGGTTTTCTATAATTTTTGACTACTTAAACATATCTTTGATACAAAATAGACAAACAAACCACTTTTAATTTACACATGAATATTCTTATTACTGGAGGCACAGGTTTAGTTGGCACACGCTTACACAGCCTTTTAAAGAAAAATCATCAAATTGCGTTTCTTAGCCGTACTAAAAGAAATGAGCCACTTACGTTTACTTGGGATATCCCTACACAAAAGATAGATAGGCAAGCGTTAGAATGGGCAGATGCTGTTGTGCATCTTGCAGGGGCGGGCGTAGCCGAAAAGAGTTGGACAGAAGCATATAAACGCGCTATTTTAGAAAGCCGCACACATTCAAGTCGTCTTTTGGCAAATACACTTTCCGATTTGTTACCTGAACAACGCCCAAAAATATTTATTGGAGCTTCAGCTATTGGGTACTATGGGTTAGATACAGGCTCAGAAATATTGCATGAAAGCGCGCCTGCAGGCAAGGAGTTCCTAGCAGATGTAACCGCAAAGTGGGAAGCTGAAAATCAAGCCATAGCTACGCTTGGTTTACGAACTTGCCTGCTGCGAATAGGGGTAGTATTAGATGCGGAAGGTGGTGCTTTGCAGAAAATGTCCTCACCCGTTCGTTGGGGTGCAGGTGCTTCATTGGGTTCGGGCAAGCAATACATTAGCTGGATACACATAGAAGATATGGCGCGTATGATAGCATTTGCTATAGAAACACCCACATTACAAGGCACTTACAATGCCGTTGCCCCTACGCCTATAACCAATACAATGCTTACCACAACCATTGCAAAAGTATTAGGGAAATCTATCATCTTGCCTGCCGTACCCGCTTTTGCGCTCAAAATGATATTGGGCGAAATGGCAGGATTAGTCTTAGGTGGCAACCGTATTTCATGTGAAAAAATCCAACAAGCTGGCTTTGAGTTTAAATTCCCTGCACTAGAAGATGCGTTGAAAGACTTATTTCATAAAGCCTAACTTCCATAGCTTTGGTAGTTTTTAAATGGCTCTAATAAAAAAGATCAAGTTTCCCAAAAAGAAAGCTTGGTCTTTTTTTTAAAAGGCTTTAATAAAAAAGGTTCTCTGACAATTTTTGTGGAAATCTGTAGTGGCGGGCTTCCAACCTGCCGTTTTAAGCCTCCCAACGCGCTAAAGCTCATTGCTACAGCCTTGCCTCCACAAAAATTGTCAGACAACCATAAAAAAGACCAAGTTTCCCAAAAAGGAAACTTGGTCTTTTATTGTAACTACTTATAAAACTTATTTCGCTATGTGTATTTCTACACGGCGATTTTGTTGACGACCTTCTGCTGTAGCATTATTAGCTACAGGTTTTTCTATACCATACCCTTCAGCATTGATACGAGAGCCGTTTACGCCTTTGTCTGTGATATATTTTTTCACAGCGTCAGCACGGTTTTGAGAAAGTGTTTTGTTTGATTTAGCATCACCTTGGCTATCTGTGTGCCCTTCTACTTTAAAGTTAGAACCAGGATATTGGTTCATCAGTACCACTACTTTGTCCAAATCATCATAAGAGTCTTTTTTGATAATCGCTGAACCTGTTTCGAATTGAATCATTTTAGCGTCCATCTCAAGTTGTTTTTCAACTTCTTTTTCTTTCTCTTTGGTTATTTTGGGTTCGGGGCAACCTTTGCGTGAAGCAACACCTTTTTCAGTAGGGCAATCATCATTAGGGTCAGAGATACCGTCTCCGTCTGTATCAGGGCAGCCTTTGAATTGTGCAGAGCCTTTTTGCATAGGGCAACTATCGTCTTTATCCGCAATACCATCACCATCAGAGTCGGGGCAACCTTTAAGAGCCATAGTGCCAGCTACTGCAGGACATTCGTCTTCTTTGTCAGAAAGTCCGTCTCCATCTTTATCAGGGCAACCTTTCATAGCTTTTGAACCTGCTTCGTTGGGGCAAGTGTCTTCCGCATCTTTGATACCATCTCCGTCAGAGTCAGGGCAACCATTGAATAAAGTAGTTCCTGCCACTGTAGGGCACTCGTCTTTAGAATCTTCCAAACCGTCTTTATCTGTGTCAGGACAACCTTTGAAGATAACCTCGCCTGCTTTATCAGGGCAAGCATCTTCTTTGTCGATGATGCCATCACCATCTGTATCCTTGCCTGTACCAAGACGGAAGCGCAAACCTGCCGAATAAATGTCATAGCTTGGTTGGTTGGCGTTTTCTGTAAATAATTTATTAAAAGATGACTGGACGTTGATAGCCACCGCATCGTTTACCCAAAAGTTTAAGCCTAGACCAATCTTGCCCATGCCTACTGTAAAGTTTTTGCCTTCGTTATGGAAGCCAGCACCTGCGAATACATAAGGCTCTACAATAAAATCTTCAGGCAGGATATAACCGTTAGCAAATGAATATTGCGCACCAACGCCTATGTTCCAAAACTGTGTGGAGGTGCGAAAAGTACTGGTAGGCTTACGCAATGTGCCTAAGTGTGTTGTGCCATACGCACTTAGACCATACATAATGTGGCGTGCGGCAAAGATTTGCGCCGCAGAGTTAAAATTACCAAGTTTGAGGGGTTTGCCACCATTAGAACTCGCATAATCAACCCCTGCATAACTGAAGCCGACAGCCCAAGGATAGTATTTGTTTTGAGCAGAAAGCCCTGTGCTTACGAGAAGCAATAAAGATAGTAGTAAAAAATTGATTTTTTTCATAAATGTTTATGAATTTTAAGAGTTTAGAATTTTTAAGATTATTTGAAAACGAAGTAAACGAGGTAATTTTCCGCTAAATTAGGTGCAATGTTACATAAATCAAAATTATTTATTAAATTATTATATTAAATAGCCTAATTTAACCGTAAACCCCCTCCTTTTTAAGCATTATGCCAATATTTTTGCGCAAACGGATGCAGATAAAGCTCATCAATCACTACTTGTGGAGGAGTGTTGTAAATGTAATAGACCGCTTCAGC
>JAYTNK010000124.1:0-6043 GCA_043748375.1 Cytophagales bacterium | reverse complement strand
GGTTCGATTAAAAGTACTTGCCTTCGCTTTTGCAAGCTAAAAAAAATATGTTTCAATTCCTCAGTGGTTCGATTAAAAGAATGAAAGTAAGCGAAAAAGAGGAGGAATTATGCGCGTTTCAATTCCTCAGTGGTTCGATTAAAAGGGGCTTACCTCCAAAACCCAAAAAAAGAATACATCAGTTTCAATTCCTCAGTGGTTCGATTAAAAGTATTTGGCAGAAGCTATCAAATCATTTGATGATATGGTTTCAATTCCTCAGTGGTTCGATTAAAAGAAAAAAAACCGCAAGGCAAGGTATTTGCCAAGCCATGTTTCAATTCCTCAGTGGTTCGATTAAAAGTGGGGAAATACTCCCCGCTATCATCGAGCTAATCCAAGTTTCAATTCCTCAGTGGTTCGATTAAAAGAGCACTATCGTAGATGAAATGTATCAAGATATAATGTTTCAATTCCTCAGTGGTTCGATTAAAAGCCGTTATAAACGGTGAGGCAAAAGTAGGCTAATATGTTCAGAACGCCAAGTTTTTGCATAAATAAATCAGAAAAAAGCATGAAAAAAGCGTCTGTGCCTCATAATACGATTTACCCCCACCTACGACAACTGCCTCTCAAGGCTGTAAAGGCATTTTTAGCATTTTTCGCCTATAATTATTTGCTTCGTTAAGATAAGCAGCCATAGATAGACGACTTTTTTATAAACCTTGCCTGCCCTCATGTACGGCAGGCAAGGACATAATAGGCTTCCTGCGAAAGTACCTTTTCCCTCTTTCAAAATGGAGAGAGGGCAGGGTGTGAGGCTTCTAAAAAACACTTTCGCAAGAAGTCTAATATAGGCTACAAAAAATGGTCAATTTCATTCTTTTCCCTGCCTACCACTTGTTTGTCCAACCACTTTTGGTCGCGACTTTTGAATAAAATAAGGCTGTCTTCCTCCTTATTCATAAACTCCTCTGCCCGTGCGATAAGTTCTTTCAACTTCACTTCGGATATTTCGCCTTCGAATACAGAGTTTTGTATCCAATTCAGATACTGCCTACAGAGTTTGAGCATTTTGACTACGCGCTTTTCGCCACAATCATACACCAGTATTACATACATACAAAAATAGGATAAATATTCCTTGTTAAATATTCCTTGTTAAATGTTCCCTGATAAATGACATTACCACCAAATTTTAAACGGTTTATAGACATCAATTTTCAGAAAATGCTTGGCAAGTTTATAGCACTCCAAACGCACCAAATACTTATAACTTACCTGCTTATCGAGCGTGCGGTGTTTGATAGTTTCCTTCAACTTTTCGTCCCATGCTTTCACAAATATTTTGCGTCCACTTTCTTTCAATAAACAGCTATTCACTTGCTTATCAAAATGTTCCGACTTGATTTGCTTCTTATTCAAAAGCGAAAAAATAAGCCTATCGACCAAAATTGGCTTAAATATTTCTGCCAAATCCAATGCCAACGAAAACCGCCTATAACCAGGCTCATGCAAAAAACTGATGGTAGGATTGAGTTGCGTATGATAAATTTGGTCAAGACACAACGTATAACACATCATATTGCCAAACGAAATCAAGGCATTGATTTCATTCGAAGGGGGTTGTTTAGTCCGATTGCCCATCTCAAAATCTTGGATAATCGTTTCAAATGCCTCATAATACGTTTGCCGAATATTGCCCTCCACGCCCATTAATTCACTAACCGAAGTGGGAGGCAAGCTCACAAGGCTATCCCTATAGGTTTCGATACGCGCTATTTGTACCGAAGTATCCTTATCTCGGTTGTTGTAATACTTTAGGTTTTTGAGCATATTGGCTGCAGCACCCTCTATAAATTTTTGGGCAATTACCATGCGTTTTTTAGACAATAAGTAATGTTTGGTTTGCGCTACCAATACCTTGCCTGCCAATAAGTACTCCCTTGGCATATACGAACCCGTATAATGCTCATAATAATCAAAAAAATGTACGGGAATATGACATTTACCCAAATAATTCAGCAAGGCACTATTCACATCAAGCGCACCAAATACATACAGATTTTCTACATCTTCTATCGGAATGTATTTAGCCTGCCCTTCCTTGCCTGCTTCATCAGTAGGCACAAACTTGAGCGTGTTATCTTTGCGCGACATACGCCCCGCATTGAATAAATAATAAGATTTCATAAGTGAGGTAGTAAGGTGGTGAGGTGGTGAGATGTCAAAACCTCGGCAGTGGTCGAAGACCCTGCCGATGGTTGAGAAAACGACTAAAACACCTCTAAACAGTAGTAAAGTATTTTGATAAAATCCATTTTTAGTTAATTTATATGTTTCTTCACCTCACTACCCAATGAAACAGAAATCGTGGTAAGAACACGTTTTACAATACGTTTTCTTGATAAGTTCAGGACATCTTGCCTGCCCCAAAACCAGTTGAATATCTGCCATAGAAGCTTCTATTTCTACTATATCAACTGCTGTAAGTGGTTCAATAGCAAGTGTTTGGCGTAATTTAGGGTATTCCAAAATACCCCTACAGCCCGAAACGCCATTTTTTTCTAACAAATACAAATAAAACTTTACTTGAGCAATATGGGCGTGTTCGAGCTTGTTCGACTTCTTTACTTCATGCACGACTTTTTGTTTGGCATCAAAGAAATCAATCTTTGCCAAAGCCTGCATACCATTAGGAAAATCGTAGGCAAGTTCCACTTCCGTATAACGTTGTGCGCGTTGCAGGTAAGTTGTTTCGCCTATGAGCTTACCTTCCGAAACCGTATCAGAAGTTTGTTCCATATTGACCTGATGGGCGTGTAGCCACATTCTACGTTTGCATATTTGGTACTCGCTCATCAAAGTAGCCGTGATGTTTTTCATAAAAAGCAATTTTTTTCTAATTTAATGCCTTGTTCAAAAGAATAATCATTTAAATCGCTTAAAAGACGCATACCTAAAACTTCATCTGCATAGTGTGGTGGTTCTTTTTTAGTGTTCATAGCAGGTATCCTAATCGTAATAACATGATTAGCCATGATTTTTATTTGTGTTTCCAATTTGCCTTTGGCTTTTATGTATTCATCATATCCGCCTCGTCTACTTTTTACTGCTTGAAGTTCCTCTTGCAATTTTTTAGCTTCTTGAAATATTGTATCTTGTTGATTAACAGGGATATAATAGCGATATTCTTCGCCAAAATATTCGTTATCAATTAAGCAAAAACGCCCTACAGTGTCAAATTCTGCTTTATTCACTTTCTCGATAATGGTACTTTTGCCTTCTTTGAAAGTATAAGCACTTATCGTAAAATCGTTGGCTAAGGAGTGAAAAAACTTGCTTTGCAAATCAAACATTTCGTTTTCTTTCAAACCGCTTCGAATATTTTCCCTACAGAATTTTAAAAAAACATTTGCATCTTCCCTATAAATCAAATCAGCACGACTCTTGCCTGAATCATCAACCAAATTGAAAAAATAAACTTGCCCTATTTCGTTTGTAGTAGCCAATTCATTATTGCGATTGCAACGTCCTGCGCTTTGAATAAGGCTGGGCAAAGGACACAAATCACGATACACTACAGGAAAACTAATATCGACTCCCGCCTCTATTAGTTGCGTAGAAACCAAGATAACTTTTTCTTTCTTTTCGAGATGTTTTTTAGCTATGGCTATTTTCTTTAAGCGGTCTTCAGGCGTAAAATGTGTATTGAGCAAATAAATATGTTTCTGTTTACCTTCCTTTTTCAGCTTCTCAAAAAGGCGTTTGCTGTCATCAATCGTATTCACAATGATTAAACACGATTTTTCAGAAGCCTGAATATGTGCCACAAGTGCATCATAGCTTGTTTTTTCATTAGAAAGCCAATCAATTTGATAGCGTTTGAAGATGTTAGCCTCAAAGTATTTTTTGCTCTCCAAAAGTTCTGTAGGCAAGTGATAGTTTTTGAAAAAATCCTTTGCATAACCTTTGTGTTTGTTAGCAGGAATTTCAAAATCAGGCATGGTAGCCGTAGAGAGAATACAATAACTGTTATGCAATTCGCAGAACCTCTGCAACCAACCCACAAAGAAAATATATAATTCGGGAGGCAAGGCTTGGACTTCATCAATCAAAAAAATACGATTCTGAAAATTAGGTAATTTCAACAAAGTAGCGTTTCGATTACTCAAAAGCGTTTCAAAAAACTGCACAAATGTAGTCAGCACAAACGGGTGGTCGAAAGTCTGTTGAAAAAAATCCTCTTTAGTAAGTTTTTTTAAGTTCTCATCAGTAGGATTATTATCCAATGCTTCTTGTGCGTCCTCTATGCGTTCATTCCTTGCCTTCGAGTTCACACTCATCACTTCTACCCCCAAATCTTTGACCACGATATGCTCCACTTGTTCTGTGATAGAGAGAAAAGGCAAAGCATACAAAATACCCAAGTTACCCTTTTGCCTCTGTATTTCACTTGCAAGTGCCAAAAGCGTAAAAGTCTTGCCTGCCCCTGTAGGCGCGGTAAGGGTAAAAACCCGTTCATCTGTTTCCTGTAGTTGGTAGGCAAGATTTCTTACAGCCTCTTCACGTAGAGCCGTACGCAAACGGTTCAGTGCTGTTTCTTGACTCAAACCACCAAATTTTGCACTCAAACTATTGGCTAATTTTTCTTTTGAACTAACTATTTTATCATCAAAGTCATACTCTTCCAAATTGCCTGCATCTCGTTTATCTGCCTCAATCAAACAAGCAAAAGCAAACTGCGTTTCAAGGAAATAATCCAAAGCATTGACTTTCCAAGTAACTTGCCTGCTCTGTAGAAAATAAAATTTCTTAACAAGTGCCTCGTCCCATTTCAAGTCAAAATTTTGATGCGGGTAGGTAAGTTCAGTAGCAAGAAAATCAGACAAAGGCAAGTTGTGATGTGTACCCAAGAAATTCTGTAAGCGAGTCAATGGATTAGTATCATCATTATTTACATGAAAAAAGCTATCCAAATTGGGCAAATGTCCATGATGTTTGGCAATCAATACCAATATTTGAATAGCTTTTACCAAAAAAACATCTGCTTGGAGCTCGTTCAAACCTAATTCCAAACGAAATGCTTTAGTGTTTTTTGCCACGAAACAAACAAAAGCATACGCAGACATATAAGCGTGTTCGCTATAACCCAAGTTTTGTCCTTTGTTTTCTGGGTCAAGTTTTTTTTGAAAATTAGGGTTTATCTTGCCTAAGTCGTGGAACAAAACAGCTATTTCCCCTATCTTGGAGTCAGTACGTTTTTTAGCTTTAGCCCATACGCCTTTGATATGCTTCTCTAAAGGCTTGTCAGGGTGTGAAAGGAAATCACTCATATCAAAAACCAATTTGATTGTTTATCAAAAACATAAAACTTGCCTTCTGCCACCATACTTTTACCTTCAGAAGTATAAACTATTTGCTCATATTTTTCAGGCAAGTTCCAAAAATCGTCATTTTGAAACGTAGGCAATTTGTCAAAGCCCAAACGCGAAAAACTTTTTGGACGGGGCTTATGTTTAGTAGAGATAAAACCAAAGGTTTCAAATTCACCTTCTTCCATAGTAAGTACACCTTCCGCCACAAAAGCAAGTTCGGCAGGGCAATTATGCAGTCCCAATACAGGTGTATAAACAGCCAAGACGTTTTTGATACAATGCACAAACTCGTCAAAAATAACTTCAGAACGCACATCAAATAAGCCTATAGTTATCAAATAAGAAGGGCAACGCAAAAGCTCCATTTGCTTAGGAGACTGTTTGCTTACATCGGCTATATTGCTTCGAAACGTAAAGCCACAAGATTGTTTTTGTACAGCGTTTCGAATTTGAACGCCATACTTCAAATCTTCAGAAAGTTGTGGAAAGAGCGGTTTCATTTCCTTACGTTCTTTGCCAATAACCGCCCCAATCAATCCGATGAGGGCAGTTTTGGTAATCAAATCGTGTGAAAGCGGATTGTTATTTGTTTCCGCTTTTCGGAAATGCCCCCAATTTCCTGTGATAGTTAATTGCAAGGCTTTCATAGAGTTACGACAAGTTAATTTTTTCTAATTTGTTAGAAC
>JAYTNK010000123.1:0-2143 GCA_043748375.1 Cytophagales bacterium | reverse complement strand
TAATTGATGATGCCTCTACAGATGATACACTTGCCATTTTAAAAGCATATAAAAAAAAGAAAGGATTATTAAAAATAATAGAAAACAACCAAAATATAGGCATCGCAAAAAGTACAAACTTGGGCATTGAATGTGCAATAGGAAATATGATAGCTCTTATAGATGCAGATGATGTAGCCATCAATGACCGTTTCAAAACACAAATTCAATTATTTAATGAAAATGCGCATATAGATGTTTGCGGAACATGGTTGTGTTTTTTTGATACCGAAAAAACATATCAAAATATTTGGAGAACGCCCATAAATGATGAGGATATAAAAGCGCAGTTATTATTTCATTACCCTATGGCAAATCCTAGTTTAATGGTTAAAAAAAAGGTTTTTGAAAACATGAATCAGTGGTATGATAATGTTTTCTTAGGATGTGCTGATTATGAAATGTGTACTAGGTTAGCCGAATCTTATCTTCTAAGAAATATACCGTTGATACTACAAAAAAAGAGAGAGCATGAAACACAAATAACAAAAAGCAACAAAATTATTGATGATTTGCATATAATATACAAACAAAACTTAAACAAGCTGCAAATCCCCCCCACTGCCTCCGAATTAAAGATACATCATGAAGTAACGCGCTCGCCAAGCGAAGCTGTAACCCTTGCCTACCTACATAGTATAGACGCATGGCTTACCAAAATATACCGCGCTAATACCATACACAAAGCCTATCCCGAACTCGAACTTAACAATTACCTAAAGGAGATTTGGCTAAAAAATATGGCAGGATATACTCGTTTAGGTGTAGGCTTTTTCAAATTATTTGCGACATCTATCTTATCTGAATACAAAAGCTATTCTCGTTGGCAACGAATAAAATTTTGGCTCAAGTGTTGCTTCAGAAAATAATTTTTAACGCGTTTTCTTTTGAATAGCATATACCACTCAAAAAGAAAACGCGCAATTTGTATAGGTGGCAAAGCTTACCTGCCACTCAATACATCGCGGTCAGCCCAAGTCCTGCGCTTGCTTACTTTGAGGTCTTGCAACATACTCGCTTTTACTTTGAGGTCAAAAGAATAAGACTGAAATTGACCAAACGGATTCCAGTTGAAACTTGCCTCCCAACAATGCAAATCTTTATGGATATCTATATTGGTTAATACAAAACCTTTGTTTGTAATATCATAGCCAGACGTTACAGCAATTTTCCATGTTTTGCTTAACTTTAAATCGCCTCCAAAACTAAGCATTTGCGATAAACTTTTGTCTAAATATCCTTGTTTATTGTAGGTGAATAAATAACTTAGGTTTAGCGTCCAAGGAATGTCAAAGTCTATGTAGGCTTCGGGATTTTGTTTTATGTTTTGGAGCTCTTGCTTGGCACGTTGTTGGTCGATGTTATTGGGGTTTTTGGCATTGAGTTGTTTAGTGGCATTGGCTACTTTTTCAGCAGTCTTTTTCTTAAAACCATCGGGAGTAAGATTCAATGAGAAGTTAAGATTGGCATTGCTGAGTTGCAACCAATCACGTCCACCTTTTTCCCATCGAAAGTAACGTGATTTGTATTGGCTTAAAACTTTGTTGTTTTCGCCTATCCATGTAGGTTCATAACTATATGGTTCAAAGGTACTGCCAAAATTAATATCAATAAGATTAAAAATGTTGGTACGGGCACTAACTTGTATGGGCGATAGCTTGAGTGTATCAGCAAAAATATTGTAACTACTATTTATAGATAAATTGTCTAATATTTTCATCTTTCGCACTTCTCCTGTGTCTGATTTGGGGCGAATTTTTGCTTCAAAAATGTTTTGTAAATCAAAATTGATAACTCCCGATTGATTTAATCCTATAGGCGCACTAGGTGTAAAGCCTTGAAAGCGTGAAACAGGCTGTATCTTGCCTGTGGTATCAATTTGTATATTTTTAAAATAGCCTAACTTATCTCCTGCTTGATTGGGGCTGAAGCTAATGCTGACGCTTGGAGCTAAAGTATGGCGGATTGCTTCTATCCTGCTGTTTTTTCCAAAGCGGAATATCCCGAATATTTGTGTATTGATAGTAGCACTTGCTGAATAACTGTGGGCGCGATGAAAGCCTCGCGAAGTATCGACGCGAACGCCTTTTTTGTTTGCCTCCCA
>JAYTNK010000122.1:0-1933 GCA_043748375.1 Cytophagales bacterium | reverse complement strand
ATTTTTGGCAACCGTTTCCGCTTTGTGAAAGAAAATTCGCAGGAAGGTGGTTGGGGTGTAATAGACATGAGCAACAACAATAAAATGATTGTGCCAATGAAATACGAAGAAGTTTTTTTCAACGCTCCTACAGATTTTTGGGCAATAGAAAAATGGAGTTTTTCTGAAAAACAAAAAGACACGATGTTTGAAGGTGATATACAACCCACTATTAACACCAAAGAGGGCAAAGTTACCTTTTACACCTACACACGCGCCATGACTCCAGACAAACTTATTCGCGTACATAAAGAAAGGGGGTTTTCTACTTATTCTTTATTTGAATACAACAACAAATGGGGGGTGATAAAAGACTTTGAAATCAAAGCTGTAGGTTTTGATTCCTTGACTGTAACCGCTTACAGATCAGAAGCAAGCCTAATTCCAGTACAAAAAAAAGAGAAATGGGGTTACCTCAATGAAAACGGAGAAACGTTTATTACACCACAATATAACCAAGTTACACCCTTTGAAAAAACACTCACTGCTGTACAAAAAGGGCAAAAATGGGGACTTATAGGCAAGAACAACAAGCCTGCCACTGCCTTCGAATACGATACGATTATGCGCACCAATTATGAAGACTATCAGTATGAAGTCAAAAAAAATGGACTCATGGGCATTTTAGATGCACAAGGCAAAATAGTCTTGCCTATAGAATACAAAAGTATTACAAGCATTGGGCAAAAACATTTCATAGGAACAGATAAGGCAGGCAAGCAAGGCATCAGTAACTACCAAAATAAAGTAATAATGCCCTACCAATATGATGAAATCAAGCCCTATAAAGAAAACACTTTCAAAGTAAAAAAAGATAATAAAATAGGTATCGCAACACTTGAAAACAAACTCATTGTGTCTATCAAATATGATGAAATAAAAGATTCCAAATGTAAAGATAACTTTTTCTATATTGTCCTGAATGGTAAAAATGGTATAGCAGACGCAACAGGCAAGGAAGTTGTTGCGCCTGAATATGACCAAACAGAATGTTATGATTATTTCACTGTAGTTACTAAAAACGGCAAAACGGGTGTACTTGATAGCAGTTATGCGGTATTTGTGCCTATAGAATATGAGGAGATAGAGCGTTTTGCGGATAATAAAGAAAGTGTCGTAGCCTTCAAACAAAATGGTAAATGGGGGTTTTTCAACCAACAAGGCAAAGTAGTAGCCTCGCCTATGTATGACGAAGCACCCAATACTTACTCTGCGCCCTATATCGCAAAAAAGGGAGGCAAGTATGGCTTAGTAGATGCGCTCAATAGAACACTGCTCAACTTCGAATATGACAATATACAACACATATACACCGATAAAGGGTATTTTATGAAAGTTACAAAAAACCAAAAAGAAGCTATACACCAAGCCTCAGGCGAGGTACTCATTCCGTTGGTATATGATGAATTAGGGCATTTTCGTATTCCCGAAGGCTTATTTTTAGGCGTGAAAAAGAAAGGCAAGTGGGGTTACATCAACGAAAAGCAAAAAATGATTATCCCTGCTATTTATGAAGATGCGCAAACTTTTGAAAAAGTTTTGGGCAACAAAATTTTCGCCATTGTAAAAAAAGGGGGCAAATGGGGAATGATAGATGCCAAAAACAAAGTAATCTTGCCTTTCGTATATGATGAATTGTATTGGAATAGCTTTCAAAAAGGCGAACTTTATGCTATAAAAGGCGAAAAAACTATGTACATCAATATGAAAGGAGAGGAGATAGAAAGTAAATAAAAGGTTATAGTAAGATTTTACCAAAACCCAGCACATAGCCATGCTGTAAGAAACCTCTGTTTAGCAAAAGTATGGTGCTAAAGGCATACAATGCTTATGCATGACTAATGCACAGATAAATTGTATGTAATTTTTCTGGTTGTCTGACAATTTTTGTGGA
>JAYTNK010000121.1:0-2784 GCA_043748375.1 Cytophagales bacterium | reverse complement strand
GAAGCACAAGAAGACATGAGTATCGCCATTCCCGCTAAAAAGCTCATGGATACCCTCAAAGGCTTGCCCGACCAACCCGTTACGATGAACATTAATCCTGAAGACTTCACGATTGAAATTACATCTTACAAAGGTCGCTACAAATTGGCAGGCGAGGATGCAAGCGACTTCCCTAAAATCCCACAACCCGATGGAAAAACAAAAGTAATACTTTCGTCAGAATTATTAGGAGATGCCATTGGGCGCACATTGTTTGCTACAGGTACTGATGATTTGCGTCCTGCCATGACAGGTATCTACATGAAATTGGACAAACAAAAAGTAACGTTTGTTTCTACAGATGGCAATCGCCTTATCCGTTATGAACGCAAAGATGTAGTATCAGAAATCGAGCAAAGCGTGATTGTACCGAAAAAAGCGTTCGCATTATTGCGTACTGCCTTGCCTTCAAGCAGTGTCGATGTGGCCGTTTCGTTTACGGGTGCAAACGCATTTTATGCTTTTGGTGAAACAGAAATGGTCTGTCGTTTGATTGTTGAAAAATACCCTGATTATGAGTTAGTTATCCCTCAAAGCAACGACAAGAAACTAGAAGTTAAGCGCACCGAATTAATATCTTCGCTAAAACGTTTGGATATTTATGCCAACCAAACTACGCACCAAGTACGTTTCAAAATGGGCGGACCTACGCTCCAAATGTTCGCAGAAGACTTAGATTTTTCAAACGAAGCAAATGAAACAATATTGGCTGAATACGAAGGCGAAGGAGATATGGAGATGGGCTTCAATGTACGCTTCATGCTTGAAATGTTAAGCAACCTTTCTACTGACACAGTTCAATTTACATTCTCGCTACCAAGTCGCGCCGCTATTCTTTTGCCTGAAACGCAAGATGAATCAGAAGATATGCTCATGTTGTTGATGCCTATGCTTTTGTCATCAGGCTACTAAGCAACAATATTTCTAAACATAAAAACGGCAACCTTTCTAAGAAAGGTTGCCGTTTTTACTATGTTAGTATATATATATATATATATTTAGATAACAACCGCAATATGAGGTGCGATAACCAATGAAACGATCGACATCAATTTGATAAGGATATTCATAGAAGGACCTGAAGTATCTTTGAAAGGGTCACCTACAGTGTCGCCTGTTACAGCTGCTTTGTGCGCATCAGAACCCTTATAAACCATCTTGCCTTCTATCATTACACCTTTTTCAAACGATTTTTTAGCGTTATCCCAAGCACCTCCTGCATTAGATTGGAATAGAGCCATCAATACACCTGAAACTGTAACGCCTGCTAATACACCGCCCAAGATTTCAGCAGAAGAAGCATCATTAAACACACCTTTCAAACCAAAACCCACTACAAACGGCACAAGGATAGCAATCATACCAGGCGCAATCATACCTACAATAGATGCTTGCGTCGAAATGGCAATACACTTTTCGTATTCAGGTTTTGCTGTGCCTTCCATAATGCCTTTTATTTCGCGGAACTGACGGCGTACTTCTTGTACCATTGCCATGGCTGCCTTGCCTACCGCATTGATAGCGAGCGCAGAGAATATAAATGGAATCATACCACCCAAGAACAAACCGCTTAGAACAGGTGCTTTGTAAATATCGATAGATTTAATACCTGCAATACCTACAAATGCCGCAAATAGTGCCAAAGAAGTAAGCGCAGCTGAAGCAATGGCAAAGCCTTTGCCTATGGCTGCTGTTGTATTACCTACAGCGTCCAAATTATCTGTGCGTTCGCGCACTTCGGCAGGCAAGTGACTCATTTCAGCAATGCCACCAGCATTATCAGCGATAGGACCAAATGCATCAATTGCTAATTGCATAGCAGTAGTTGCCATCATACCTGCAGCGGCTATAGCTACGCCATACAAACCTGCGCAAGAATATGAACCCACAATACCACCACAAAGCACCAATATAGGCAATACGGTTGATTCCATACCCATAGCCAAGCCTGCGATGATGTTGGTCGCGTGTCCTGTACCTGAGCGTTGTACAATCGTATTTACAGGTCTGCGCCCCATAGAGCAATAATATTCCGTAATAATAGACATTAAAGTTCCTACTATTAAGCCAATAAACACCGCTCCTATAATGCCGTTAGGCGTAAAAGTAAAGCCACGCAAATCCAGACTTACAGGCATAATCCACTTAATTAAGAAGATAGAAACTATAGCTGTTCCAATGATAGACACCCAATTACCAAGATTCAAAGCCCATTGGACACTTGATTTATCATTTTTGATTTTTACAAATAAGGTACCTACCATAGAGAATATAATACCAATACCTGCTATGAGCATAGGCAACAACATAGGTGCAATACCACCTACGGCATCATTTGACTTGATTTCCTGTCCAAGTACCATAGTTGCCAATACGGTTGCTACATACGAGCCAAATAAATCAGCACCCATACCCGCTACATCACCCACATTATCGCCTACGTTGTCAGCAATAGTAGCAGGGTTACGAGGGTCATCTTCAGGAATACCAGCTTCTACCTTGCCTACCAAATCCGCGCCTACATCAGCCGCTTTAGTGTAAATACCACCACCTACACGCGCAAAAAGAGCGATAGATTCCGCGCCAAGTGAAAAACCTGCCAAAATTTCTAATGCAGTTTTCATTTCAGGACCATTCGCAGGTGCGCCTTTTACATAAAAGACATACAACAGAATAAATATAGAGCCAAGCCCAAGTACAGCTAATCCCGCCACACCCATGCCCATTACGGCACCACCTGTGAAA
>JAYTNK010000120.1:0-2095 GCA_043748375.1 Cytophagales bacterium | reverse complement strand
GGCAAAGTTACAGTTTATTTTGAAAAAATATAAATAATGCAATTAATATTTGTTAAAATGCTTGCCTACCCTTAATTATACGTAAAAAGTCCTATAAAGTTTGACAAACTTTATAGGGCTTTTTAGGGTTTTTTAGGGTTTTTTAGGGTTTTAACTACCCACTTCTACCAAATATCGAATGGTACATTGGGCTTGGTTATAGACGATAAACTCATTATTTTTTAAATCTGCCCCACCTTCAGCAAAAAGCGAATCGCAAGTGGGTTCTTTTTTCTTAAGGTTGTCCTCATTCAATTCATAGCACCATGATTCGTGGTGTTTGATGTGAAACTGCTTGCCTACGTGTACATCATAGAGGGCAAGAAAAGCACGGTTGGCGTTGCCTCCTGTCCAATAAGCCCCTTTTAGGGAAGTATAATTGAGCGACTTACGGAATTTATCAGCAAAATATACGCCATAACCAAACATTTTGCCTGAAATAACAGCATTCGTAGGGCGCAACACAAGTCCGTTCTCAAGGATAGAAATCCAGTTTTCGTTTCGGCTACCGTGCCAAAATAGTTCCAACTTTTTATCTGTTTTCTGCCCCATCCATTCGTCAAAATATTTTTGGGTACGGGTATTTCGGACAGTAAAGGCGCGAATGAAGCGGTTTGATTCATCTTGCATTAATCCTTTTATTTGATCAATTACACCATTATCGTTTACTTCATCTACGATAATTCCCATTGCTTCCAAGATACTGATAGGCGTTGCTTCCGCATTATTTTCTGCTGCTTCTTTTTTGCGGTCGTTTACTTCAACTTGTCCACGCATTACATCGAGGGTGTTTTGCTCATCGCCTATAAGTGTGTTTATTTCATTCAATTCCTCGTCAGTAGTTGCGCTTTTAATGAGGTATTGATTAACATTTGACATTTTGCGGGGTATTACTTGGTACAAATCCAGCAATACTTTGTTAAAATCGGCAAGATTCATAGCTTGTTTCACCTTGCTTACGAGGCTGTTGAGGAGCCGTTGTGCTTCCTCTACTTGCTTGCGAGTAACTTGGTCAGCCGTTACGTTATAATTATGACTGATAGATTTTTTGGCGTAGCGCATGAGTTCATTCATGAGCGTTTGCACACTTGGAATGGCTATATCAGAGAAGGCAATTTCTGCTTCCCCTTCGGCGAATAGGTGCGTTTGGTCTTTGTAGCCCTTATTAGTCTTTTCGCGGTATTTTTTATCCCATTCGCGGATGGGGTAGCTTTGTTTAGTAGCAGTAGCCCCTACACGCCCGTACATTACCGTAAACGAGCCGTCGCTATTTTCCTGCATATCATAAAATTTGTTGTTGTTGCCTTCTGTAACCATGATAAGTTTTACAGTGCGCAATCCTTTGGCTTCATTGCTCATAAAAGTAGTATCTGTTTGTTTTTGTACGGCAAAGATAGGTTGTTTTTGGGAAATAACCTTGTTTTTTAAGCGTTGCTAACTTTTTTGAAGCACTTGCCTGTAGCGAGTGCTTACAGTTATTCATCAATATCAATAAAATCTTCTGTTTTGAGAGAGTCTTGTTCTATTTTGAGTATGTTTTTGATGGCATATACATAGTCAAGTCGGTTGAAATTAGTCGTAAGTTCAACCTCAAGCTCAAAGGAAGTCTGTTCAGGTTTTTGGCTTATTTTTCTAACAATACCAATCGTGATGCGAGGTGGGAAAACAGCATTATAGCCTGATGTACATATCGTATCGCCTATGTTCACTTTCACATACGTAGGAATATCATGTAATTGTGCATATCTGGGCGATTTACCATTCCATTTAATAGAGCCAAGTTCACCATTTTTTTTGATTTGAGCAGAAACAAATGTTTTGGTATGTAAAACAGAAACCACACTTGAAAAACCATAGTTGGCTACTTTAATTTGTCCCACAATACCGAGTGGCGAAATAACTGCCATACCCTTAGTCAGTCCATGCTTCCTACCCTTGTTGATGGTAATGTAATTATTTCCTTTATGTGTAGAATTATTGACTACTTCTGCCATTGTATAGTTGTATTGATTCACTACAATAGAATCTGTAAGCGGTTCGGCACTTCCTTTTTTCA
>JAYTNK010000119.1:0-7975 GCA_043748375.1 Cytophagales bacterium | reverse complement strand
GTTGTTGGGCTGGGAACCTAAAATATCACGCGAGGAAGGTCTTAAACGCACTTATGCCTACTTCAAAGAACATCTAACAGCTTAAGAATTTTTTGCTGTCGTTTTTTACAGTTGTCAATGTCGTTAGACTTGACAACTGTAAAAAATGATAACTGTAAAAATTTTTTATAGATTGTAATGCACTTCTACGGCTTTTTGCACCTTTTCAATGATTTTGAAAACGCCACGAAGCTCCTGTTTGTCTTGCTTGGTGAGTGTTTCGGGCAAAATATACCTGCCTGATGTTTTGTGATTCAGCCCATACAAAGCACGTTGTTTGAGTAGGATTTCGTAGGCAAGTGCGCCTGCTTCGCATACCTCGGCAAGTGTAGGCGCAAGGCTGGCAACTTTATAAAAGCGGTCAAAAGTGCTATTGTAATCATGCAATTTGAACTCAAGAGCCAATATGCGGGCTAAGTCGGCAAGGGGGCGCAAGGCACGCATTTTTATGTCAAACTTGTTTTTGTGTGTACCTGAAGACTCAACCATAAAACTACGAAAAAAGCTGACGGGCGGAGGATTTTTCAAGGCGGCTTGCGCCATGTGTTTCAGAAACTTCTTTTCTTTATCCATTTCTACAGATTGCACCATAGCTTTTTCTACTTCTTGGGCTAATTGTAGGTCGCCTGCCGAGGGGCGAAAGTCCAACAACATACCCAATTCAGCTAATTGACTGTCTTGCACATGGTCGATGTGGTATTGAAAAAACAACTGCCATTCGGCTACCGTCTTGCACCATTCGGGGTTGTCGGCACTAATACCGATTTCTGATTCTTCAAAGCCACATTCTTTTAAAATCTGTTTCACTTCTGTAGCGAAGGCACAAAAATAGCGTCTTACTTCAGGTTTATAGGCTTCTGGGCATTCTTCTAAAATCAATATTGTATCTAAATCAGTGCGCAATAATTGTTCTCGCCTGCCCTCCGCGCCTATAACTGCCCAACAAAAACGAATATTAGGCATCATTTTACCACTTTTTTCGAGGCTTGCTCGGGCTATTTCTATTGCTTTTTGCATCAATACGTTGTTTATTTCTGTAGCAATATTGGCTATAAAAGGGATAGCAAAATTGCGTTGCAAATACGCATTGATAAGCACTTCGGCTTGTTCGCGGAGGGTATGCAAGCGGTTTGACTGTGTAGAATTAATGAGCTGTTTGGTTATCAAAATAGGGTTATTCCCTTGCGCCATTAATATATCACGTTGCGAAACGAGACCCATAGCAGGCGACTGGTCGGAGCCGTCTTGTGTGATGCAAAAGTGGCTAATTCTTTGACTCAGCATAAGCAACAGCACTTCTGAAACGGAAAGATCGGGCTTGATAGTTTTGACAGGGGTACTCATGATAGCCGTAACAGGCTCGTGGCGCAAATCAGCTTCTACAGGTATCACTTTTTTTCTAAAATCGCTATCAGTAATAATGCCTACAGGTCGCTTTTGTGTATCCAATACCAAAATAGAACCAACGCTAAATATACTCATGATTTTTGCGGCTTCGCGCACTGTGTGCGTAGGCGTGCAGTCAATCACTTGCTTTACAGAGTCTATTTGCCATGCATCTAATTCGAGAGCTTGATCTGCAAAGCCTTTACTTGCCTTTAAGAAGTCGCGGACTTTTTGCAATTCATTAGGCACTTCGCCCTGAATAGAGGAAAGGGTAGATGCGAAAGTAGAGGCAAGAAATAGGCTTACTTTGGCGTTCTTTTGGCTTATTTGATTGAAAACCGCCCAACTGATACCATAAACTTCAGTTTCTTCTATAGCAAAGGCTGTCGAGAGGTATCCATCACTGTCAGTGGACAGCCATACCCGCAAGCCAAAAGTATCCCCTTCATCACATTCACTGTTGAGATAGGTGGTATCTGCATCTTGTTGGATAAGTTGGACGAGTCCTGATTTTACCATAAAGAAATACGGCAACGGCACATCGCCTGTTCGGAATATCGTTTCGCCCTCATGAAAAGTGAGTGATTTGGCTGTATGGGCAATTTCCTCGCGCTCTGCGTCTTCCATTCTATCGAAAGGAGGAAACAAGCTTAAAAAACGGGCGGTTTCTATAGGGTTCATACGCGAAAATGCTTAGGCTTCTAAAGTGCAAGGTATTCTGTAGCAAAGGTAGTGCAAAAATTTGCAATGTAGGCTATTATAGGGCAGGCAGGCGAGGGCTTTGTCAAAAACGCATAGCTTTTTGAATTTTCACAAGATTTTATATAAAAAAATATGTGTATGCGTATAGGTTAAAAAAAAGTTTCAGTTTTTGAATAAAAAAAACGTTTTTGTAAAAAAATAATGATATATTTGTGTTTCAATACATTTTCTAAAAAACTAAGTCTTATGCAAACTTATTCTTTTCTCTTCTCACGCCTCTTACTCTTGAGCGCGTTTCTAATGCTTTCGCTCTCGCAAGTGAAGGCAGTTGTTTATACGAATAATGGAGGCGACCCCGCCCTTTTAACTTCATGGGATGGTACGCCTGCAGGTACTAATGGCAACTTTACGGGCATTGGTGATGAGTTTATATTTGATAATGTCATTCCTGGTACTGCTATTACGGTATTCAATTGGAATGTAACAGGAAAAATAACCATTGCTGCTGATAACAAACTCATTATTTTGGGCACAGTTACTACCATGTCCTTGCAAAAAGATGGTGATTTGGAGTTGGGTAATGGTACGCTTAATTTCAGTGGCGGAGGTATATTTCCCAACGGAGGAGGTAGTGCTGTTACGGGATCTGGCATTGTCAATGTATCAGGTACACTCACAGTAGATGGGCAAACGCTAAATGACGCTACTACACTTACCGTAAATTCAGGAGCTACATTGACTTTAGATGGTGGTGGAATGACCGTAAATAAGCTCATTAATAATGGCGATATAGCCCTCAACGACAATAAACTTGTCTTTGAAGAGGTGGGTGGCACTTATGCAGGTTCGGGTACAATATCAGCTACAGCAGCTGGAGTGGTAGATGCTGTAGAAGTGTCGAGTATGTTTTCCTCCTCGCTCACCTTGAATAGTGATTTATCTATTCCAACTGGAGCTACGCTAAACATAAATGGCACGCTACTTTTCGGCTCGCCTACCACTGTAGTAACAGGTACAGGTGATTTTAATCTTGCTTCTGGCGCGACTATCAACCTAAATCATGCCGAAGGATTGGGCAGGCAAACAGTTACTCCTGTACTTGGACAAATCCAAAATACAGGCGCACGTACTTACGGTTCAGACGTGAATTTTATTTTCTCAGGAATTGCAGGGCAGAATGCAGGTTTTAACTTGCCTGCCACCATAAGTAGTCTTACTTCTAATGTAGGCGGCACTGGTGTTTTGCAGCTTGCCTCCCCCACGCTTTCTATTACAACTAAGTTCGAACAAGGTACAGGCAACTCCTTGCAAACGAACGGCTGTGATGTAACGTTTGCGTCGGGTATGACTATCACCAATACAAATATAACACTCACAGGTGGTGGCGTAAGCACAGTGGCGGACAAACTTATCATCAGGACTACCTCTGCGGCAGGCAAGACGCTTTCGTTTAACCCTGCAACAGGTACAAACGCATTGGGTTTATTAGAAATAGATATAACCGCAGGCAACGTGCTTAAATTGGGCAGTAATATAGTTATTGCCAATGGTGATGTGGCAGATTTGAAAATGGCAAGCGGAAAATTAGACCTCAACGGCAATAATATAACCTTGCTAACAGCTGTAGTTATGCAAGAAATCAACCTTACTAACGGAGTTTTTACTGATGATGCAGTTGTATTTGATGCCACTGCTACTGATGAAACCAACAAAGGAGGCTATATAGAAGGTGTTGGACAAAGTTTTGATGGTGCAACCAAAACAGCCGATGGCATGGGTATTACCATTACTGATTTATCAGCAAACGGAACATCAACCGTAGTAACCAGCATCAAACGCTATCACTACTCTGCCAAACATGGCGCAGGAGCAGGCGTAGCATTGGGCATTAAACGTATCTTTGATATAGTCGGCACTACAGATAACACTTCCCTTTCAATAGAATATGCCGATAGCGAACTCATTTTGGCTAACGGTACGTTTGACGAAACCCAAAACGTGCATATCTCGCGATGGACTTTAGTTCCAGGTTGGGAATCATTTGCAGGTGCAGGCGTAACCTTAAATGCTACCGCCAATACCATTACAATGAACCCAATACCTGGTTTTTCTCACTGGACTATGAGCGGGAGCTTATACGCGCCACTGCCCATTACACTCAAAACCTTTGATGTAAAAGCATTGGAAAATAATATTGCGCAATTAAATTGGACTACTATAAGCGAAATAAGCAATAAAGGTTTTGCTATAGAACGCAGCTACAATGGCACAACATTCGCGCAAATTGCTTTTGTAGAAGGTGCAGGCAATAGCAACACTTTGCAAAGCTATAAGTATCAAGACACTGACGCAAATCTTTCTGCCTATTACCGCTTAAAGCAAATAGACTTTAATGGCACATTCGCCTACAGTCCACTTGCCTACTATAGTGCCACAGGCAAGGTGCTTGCCTACCCCAATCCTGTAGCAGGCAAGTTGCTTTTTAGCTTGCCTGATACAGACAAAATTATTGTCAATTTGTTTTCAGGGCAAGGGAAATTGCTTGTCGCTGCACAAGGCACAGCCAAAGAAGTAGCCGAAACGCTTACCCAATACTTTGATACTGCTCACAACGGCACTTATAATCTTCAAATCCAATACAATGGCAAACGCACTTTGCAACGTTTGGTAAAATAGCGCGTTTTCTTTTTGAGTAGCATCTGCTACTCAAAAAGAAAATACACGTAAAATAAAACGCTTAAAATTTGTTGCTTTCCAAAAAAACAGCGTAATTAGCGGACTATACCTCTTTCTGTATAGAAAGAGGTATATTTTTTTTTAGTAAAAAGAAAGGTTTTCTTAAGAAAATTTATGCAAAACAACCTAAATGCTTAAATACTACCCCCATGAATGTCACGATTAAAGTTATTGATGCCCGTACTTACCATGTTTCTATTCATGAACACATAGACGAAAACAAAGGGCAAGACAAGCCTACTATAGTTCGTATAGGCGATGCGCTTGAGGTGGTAGGCAAGCAGGAAAGTAATGGCAACAAGTTCAAAATTTGTGTGAAATGCCTCGCCATTGCAGCTTTTGCGATAGAAGAAGCCGAACAACACGCCACGATTTCTTTGTTTTCACACAACTTGAGTGTTGTATTAAAATACGCCTATTATAAAATGAATGGCGATTTGAGTAAAAGCATTACCCATAAATTTAAAGAAGATAGAGATTTGCTCGAAAGTATCTTGCACGGAAGTAATGTCTAGCGATATTTTCTATGCTTAATTATTAGCAGGCGAGTTCATAATTTGCCTATCAAAACCAAGTCGGACAAGCGAGTTCGTAACTTGCCCCATTAAAAACCATTGTAAAAACGCATGAAAATAGCTGTAGTAGGAGCAACAGGCTTAGTAGGAAGCGAAATGTTGCGCGTGTTAGCATCGCGCAACTTCCCTGTAAGCGAATTGATACCCGTTGCCTCCGCCCAATCTGTTGGGCAAACCATTACTTTTAACAACCTTGCCTACCCTGTAGTAAGTATGGACGATGCGATTGCTCTGCGTCCTGCGATTGCCTTATTCTCGGCGGGTGGAAGTGTATCGCTTCAGCACGCGCCACGCTTTGCAGAAGTAGGTACAACTGTGATTGACAATTCTTCGGCTTGGCGTATGAACGAGGCGTGCAAACTTATCGTACCCGAAGTAAACGCCCATGTGCTTCAACGCACCGACAAAATTATTGCCAATCCGAACTGCTCAACTATTCAAATGGTGGTAGCTCTTGAGCCTTTGCGAAAGCGTTATGGTATCAAAAGATTGGTTATTTCCACTTATCAAAGTGTTACAGGAACAGGCAAGAAGGCTGTCGACCAACTCATGAACGAAAGACAAGGCATCACAGGGGCTATGGCATACGCCTACAAAATAGACCTGAATGTATTGCCTCATATAGACGTTTTTCTTGAAAATGGCTATACCAAAGAAGAGATGAAAATGGTAAACGAAACCCACAAAATTATGGGCGACTACACCATAGGCATTACTGCAACCACAGTGCGCGTGCCTGTACTTGGCGGACATTCGGAAGCTGTAAATGTAGAATTTACGCAAGATTTTGACTTGGCAGAAGTGCGCGAAATATTGCGGAATGCTGAGGGCATCATTCTGAAAGATGACACAGCTAACCTACAATACCCAATGCCGTCAGATGTGCATGGACGCGATGAAGTATGGGTTGGACGACTCAGGCGCGACGAAAGTCAAGCTAACACACTCAATATGTGGATTGTAGCCGACAACCTCCGCAAAGGGGCAGCCACAAATGCCATTCAAATAGCCGAATACTTAGGCAGGCAAGGTTGGCTTTAATAAATGAAAATTAAACCTGCTGTGTGAATTATCGTGGGCTAAACAAACAAAACCCGCGATTTTAATCGTGGGTTTTGTTCAATTATCTATTAGCGTATATGGAAATTTGTACTTTGCACTACGCCTTCTTTTTGCGTGGTCTTTGTCCAAGTACTTTTGTCATTCATTACAATCCATCTGCGTTCTTCAGCTCTGTAGTGCCAATCCTTATCTACCTGATAGTGAATTTGCATATCGCGCCCTTCGATAATATTTAGAATTTCGTGGTCGTGTCCGTGTGCCTCATCATAATCTGTATAGGCTTTCTGCCCCATTTCCGAGTATATACGATTAAGTTCGAGGAGGAGTTCGTTCAATTTTGTGTCTAAGTTGGTAGCGTTCAAGCCAATCTTTTGGGCTTCGCGTAGCAAAATAGGATAACTATGCGAGGGGTAACTCGCGTTGAGCTGACTGCTTATTTGGTCTGCTTTGTCATCATCTTTTAAGTGATACGACAAAATGTCCTTACAGATTTTGATAGACAATGAGCTTGCTCTATCTACTGCACCCACTACAAGCGGGTGAACATAGTTATACAAGGCAGCATAAGGGTTAGAATCTGCTTTTTTTGCTTCTTTATTCCACAGTTTGATAACCCTTGAGAGTTCGTCTTGGCTTACACTCACGAGCGCATTGTTTTTGTCGACAGGCGAAAGTTCATGTGTAAGCGAGGTGTCGACTGCACTCAGGTAGGCAAGCGGACCCATTTTGATTTCGTTTGCCCCCAATACGAGCATAGTGGCGGCAGAGGCACACTCAAGTGGCACAAGTGCGACAAGGTTATTGGTATGTTGGCGCAATAGGTTCACAATACGCAAGGAGGCTTTGCCATCGCCGCCACCCGACTTGACAAACAAATAGATTTTTTTCTCTTGCGTCATGTCTTGCAAAATTTCGTTGAATGTTACCACGTCATTTTGGCAAATCGAGCCGTTCACAGAGTTCCAGTAGCAAATGAGCCTGCCGCCAAGGTATTCCTCTATTTTTTTGATTTGTTCTTGCGTATTGGTAAACAATACGGGGGGTTTGGTGATTTCGATGTCTTCTTTTTCGCGTTTACGAGGCATATAGGTAGGTTAAAAATTGTTTAACGACTAAAATGTATTTGTTTTGCGTGTTTGTTTTATACATTCACTATTTTATATTCACAAAGATACACTATTTATGCGTTACTTTTTAGATTTATCTTATAAAGGTACGGCTTATCACGGCTGGCAGAATCAAAAAAATGTGGTGTCCGTACAAGAAATTGTGGAGAAGTCGCTTACCCTGCTATTGCGCGAACCCATCAAAGTCGTAGGTTGTGGACGTACAGATGCAGGTGTACACGCCAAACAGCAAATGATACACTTCGACACTGATATTTTATTAGAAGAGGCAACGCATTTACATAAAATAAATGGCGTATTGCCCTTTGATATAGCAGCTAAACAATTATACGCTGTACACGACAAAGC
>JAYTNK010000118.1:0-4930 GCA_043748375.1 Cytophagales bacterium | reverse complement strand
ATATTTATGCCTCACACACGCAAGGGTAAAAATAGCTAACATAGATTAAACATTCACTTTCAAATTTTTACGTGCTAAATTAACTTTTATGAAAAATGCATCAAAAATTTCATAACTTTGCGCTTGATAATATGTATCATTGAAAAGGTCGGTTTTGTGGGTTTGAATATACAAAATAAGCCCTTTCTTGTATACATTACAAAAAATCATTGGGCAGAGTAATAAAAATTTTAAACTATGAAACAAAATTTGCAAAAAAACAAAGTCTTATTTTGGCTTGGCTCAATTCATTTACTAATTTTCATTGTCCTTTTTATTTATAGCTTTTTCAACGATGTTTCAATTTTGGGAATAAACTCAATGATTAAACCAATGAAATTTGCTTTGAGTATTTGGATATATAGTTGGACAATGGGTTTGATTTTAAATTATGTTGTTGATAATCGTAAAGTAAAAGTTTACTCTTGGGTTGCGGTTATATGTATGGGTTTTGAGCAAATCGCCATTACATTTCAAGCCTTGAAAGGCGAATTATCGCATTTCAACAAGTCTGACATATTTGGGATGGTTTTATTTGCTTTGATGGGTGTTTTTATACTCATAATTACGTTTTGGACAATATACATCACCCACATATTTATAAAACAAAAAATCTATGAATTAAAGCCACCCATTGTTTTGAGTATAAAAATTGGCTTAATTTTCTTTATTATATTCAGTTTATTTGGTGGTTATATCAGCAGTTCGCAAGGGCATACAGTTGGTGCAATAGACGGCGGACAAGGTTTATGGTTTATAAATTGGAGTACACATTTTGGCGATTTACGAGTGGCTCATTTTTTCGGTATTCATAGCTTACAAATAATTCCGTTATTTGCACTTGTTAGCTATAAATATTTTGATAATTCAACATCAATCATTATTGTCAAAAGTTTTTCATTCATATACTTACTCTTTATTTTATTAACACTTGGACAAGGGCTTTTGGGATTTCCGTTTCTTAAATTATAACAAAGCGAAATTGATAGAACGAGAAGTAGGGCAGTCGATAATAGGGGTGTTGCGAAATCAGGGTGTTTGTACTAAATTTGAATATTTGCCCCTTGAAAGCTTCAGTTTCACAATCCCCAAACGTTGTATGATATTTTAAGACCTACTGTAATTGAACGATTATGCTTTTCAGGAGGGATATTATGATGTTTTTCATGCTTTTGAAATTTAAAAATGGAAACTGTTGCATAGACTTTTCCTTCCTTATCTTTTCTCATTATGATATAAAAGAGGCAGGTTGCTACTCTTATACCTAAGATTATGTTTTTTTTAAGTATTTGATAATGAAGTGTTTAAATTTAAGAGCGTCGCTAATATCTCAATCATGCCAACGTAAAGAGGTGCAAAAAACAGCATTTTTCTATAAAAAACTGATTATCAATTACTTATAATTAAACAAGATTTCCCAACATACTCTAAATAATTGCTTTATAATGCAAAGATTTTATTGATATTATCTTATTTGTAACGTAGTGCTTTAGGTAGTTGTTGGGTCTTCTAAAATTTATTAGGTGTTTGTTATTTTTCCTGCTATGCTGGTTGCAAAATACGCGTTTGAATAGTTTTTTGATTGTTGTATGTTTTTCTGCACGTTTTTATTAGTGATAATTTAACCAACTTTATCATTTTTTTTGCGTTATAAGGTGTAAAGTGTTGGTATTCTGTCTATTTTTTTTTAACTTTGGGCGGTATTTATTATAAGCTATGCTTTTTATTAGGCTTTTCTATTGTAAATCATTGAAAAACAACTCCTTATACTCATAAATTTAGTATGAACATAGAAGCATTTTATCCTTGGACACTCATCATCATGCTACTTTCAGTCGTATGGTGGTTTTATCGTAATAATATCTCGGCTTCTAAAGCCTTGCCTGCCCTTACTTTTTGGGCATCGTCTATCTTGTACGCTTCAGTGTTATTTGCTACTGAGTTTCATGCAACCTACAAACTTTTATTGATGATTCCACGCGATTTGATGGCGGTTGTCATTGTAGGACTATTGGCAAACAACCTTAAAAACTCGCGTGGTGCCTTGTTGCTCGCAGTAGGTATAGGAACAGGTAGTTACTTGTTGTACTCGAACTTCGTGCCTGCAACGTATCAAAAATATTTTACACCTTCCAATCAAACCCAGCCAAAAAGTAATAAGACCAACAGCCCTGCTAAATTGGCAAGTGATGGCGAATTATTGGTAGATTTGAAAAATGTGGGCAATGTGGACGGCTTGCGCGAATTATTAAGGGCGTATGGTGTTGAAATCTCGCCTGCCTTTCCTGATATAGCCAGTAAAGATTTGACAGAATTGGACGATTATGTGCTTATCAATATTCCTGAAGCGCAATTAGGCTACATGGAGGCGATTGAAGCTGTTTTACGCAAAAGCGGTTTGGTAGATTGGGTAGAGCGCAACGAAGCCATGTCGCTTAGTCCTATCGAAACTACTCCGAGCAACAACAAACTAGGGACAGGCGATTTTGGTGTGAATGACCCTAATTTAGATAAAGTATGGGGGTTTGAAAAATTAAACATTGCGGCTTATTTCAAATATATTAAAAAGAATAATATTACCCCTAAAAAACGCGCTAAGATTGCTATTTTGGATACAGGCGTTGATGGCGAACACGAAGACCTCAAGGGCAATTATGTTTCTACACGCAAAAATTACGACAAAGATAAACAAAGCCATGGCACACATTGCGCAGGTATTGCGGCTTCAGTTACCAATAACGGCATAGGCATTGCCTCTTTAGCCTTAGACAATAAGTTTGTGGAAGTTACCAGTATAAAAGTTCTTACCGATATGGGCTGGGGGACACAAGATGGCATTATTAAAGGTATTATCCTTGCTGCTGACAAAGGCGCAGACGTAATCTCTATGTCATTGGGAGGTCCATCTTCTGATGCTTCGCAACGTGCTTACAATGAGGCTATTCGCTATGCACAATCAAAAGGAGCTATCGTTGTAGTAGCCGCAGGCAATGAATCGCAAAATGCAAAAAGCAGCGTTCCTGCAAGTTGCGATGGTGTGATAGTGGTTTCAGCTATCAACGCACGTATGGAAAAAGCCTCTTTCTCAAACTTTGTAACCGACATGAAAATGGGCATAGCCGCTCCAGGCGAAGACATACTTTCTACTATTCCTCAAAACAAGTATGCAAGTTATAGTGGTACATCTATGGCAGCTCCTTTTGTGGCGGGGCTTTTGGGCATCATGAAAGCTCTCAAACCTGAACTTACCACCGCAGAAGCCTACAAAATACTTAACAGCACAGGTGTTGAAACTAAAAACACTTTAGAAACAGGCAAACTCGTTAGTCCGCTTGGTGTGTTGAAAAAAATGCGTAAATAAAAACTATCTATAAAACTATCTAAAATCTTCTATTTTTATGCTTTTTCTTGTTAAAACATATAGTCCTTCCGACTACATTCCTATTCTTATCCAATTTGGTTTAGCGGCACTTTTTGTGGTAGCTACCATGATTGCTACGCACTTATTAGGTCCTAAACGTCATAGTGCTGTAAAAGACGAAACTTGGGAGTGTGGTATTGAGCCTGTAGGCGATGCGCGTACACCGCTATCTGTAAAGTACTTTTTGATAGCTATTCTATTTGTACTTTTTGATGTCGAGGTTATTTTTCTGTATCCTTGGGCAGTAAACTTCAAACAATTAGGTTGGTTTGGGTTCTTCGAAATGCTTACTTTTATGTCATTGCTGTTATTTGGATTCTATTATATTTTGAAAAAAGACATATTGAAGTGGGAGTAAAAATCAAATTCCCAAAAAACATCTTTTTCATATCTTTTGTAACGGGCATTCGTGTCCGTTATTTTTTTTGTATCAAAGGGCGTTTGTGCTTGAAAATCTATCCAAAGTACCACAGCTTCAGGATATTGCGCCATAAATGTCTGCCAAGCTGTATGTTTAGTAACTATCATGTTTTTGCCTAAAGCAAGTGCTTCGTAAAATTTGGTAGGAATACGCTCTGCCACACTTTTATTTACCTGATAAGGCATCAAAAGCCAATTTGCCTCTTGCATAGCCTGCAAAATCTCGTGATGTGGGATAGGCTTTTCGCTTATATGCAATACCAAAAATGTATGGGTTTTAGCCCATGTTTCTATCTTTATTTTGTCTTTGATTTGCGGGCAATGCCCTATAATTTTTAAGGAGCAGGCAGGCAAGTTCAAACGCGCTACCCACTCTATAGCCTCAAAAACACCATAACTTGCCGAAATATTCCCACTATATAAAAAAGTAAAAGGGGCAGGTAGGGTAGGGGCAGGCAAGTTTTCCGTAGCTTTTCGCGATACTTTATTAGGTAAAAATATTGCTTTTTTTTGCAAAAAAGGCATTTCGGTTAAGTAGCACCTTTCCGCCACCCAACAAAAATCTATCCATGGCATCGCCAAACGCTCTATACAACGTATTCCAAACGCCAAAACTACTCGAAGCAGTCTCGGAAAAACTTGTGTGTAACGCACATTATACCCATAATTTTCTTGAACATCATATCCTAACTTGCCTCCGAAGCACCATTTGTATAGCACCCCCGCAGGCAAGAGTTCAAAAGTAGCCACCACAACTATATCGGGTTTAGCCCGCCAAAGAGCTAAAAAGAACGTTAGATTTGCCCATATACGCGAAAAACTTAGGCGCGAAAAGTTAAATAGCTCGTTTGATTTTATATCAGATGATGGTTTTATGCCTTGCCTACCTGTCGTTGGGAGGGAGGCACTACTTTGTCCCCAAACTTCTATTTCAGCAGATGGTACTTGTGCTAAAATGCTATGAGCTATTTTGTGATACAAACGTACATCTTCAGCTGATTTTAGGACGGAGGCGTGCAAAATAAATGCGCGTTGTCCTTGCCTCCGTCC
>JAYTNK010000117.1:0-2395 GCA_043748375.1 Cytophagales bacterium | reverse complement strand
CTCTTACTTGTGTTTATAGCTTGTACGCTCCATGCACATGCCCAAAATATTGATAAGCCTGTTAAATCAGCTGTAAATGCCGTTACTGTGTTTTTGAATAGAGCGCAAATTACTAATACTGCGCAAGTCTATCTGCCTACAGGCAATACTACCCTTGTTTTTGAGGGTTTATCTACCAAGATAGATAAACAAAGTATTCAAGTAAGTGCGAAAGGTAGCTTGACCATCATGGCAGTAAAGCACCGTATTAACTATCTGCGAAACCAAAGTAAAACAAACCAAATCAAGGTGTTAGAAGACTCGGTAGCCTATTATACTGACCAACACAAACTCGTAAGTTCTCAAAAAATAGTGCTACAACGGGAGGAGGAAATGATACTTTCAAACAAATCTATCGGAGGTGATGGTGTAGGCGTAAATGCGCAAAAGTTGAAAGAGGTAGCCGAGTTTTTCCGTAGTCGCCTGACTGAAACACAAGTAGGCATCATGAAAACAGATAAGCAAATCATAGATTTTAACCTGCGATTGAACCGTATGCGCACTCAAATCAATGAATTGAACCAAGATGCCAATAAGCCTACTAGCGAAGTGTTGGTAACCGTTTCGGCAAGCTCGCCTATCACTGCTGATTTTGAATTGAATTATATCGTGCCTGATGCAGGTTGGACACCTATTTATGACCTTCGTGCCAAAGATGCTCAAAGTCCTATGCAACTAAGCTACAAAGCAAACGTGTATCAAAATACAGGCGTAGATTGGAAAGATGTAAAAGTAACGCTTTCTACAGGTAATCCTTCCCAAAGTGGCGTGAAGCCCGAACTTAGCACTTGGTATGTGAATTTCTATAACCCCAATATTAGTTTGTCAAATGATGAGTATGCCAAAGCACCCATGAAAAAGATGGAGAGCAGAAGAAGCGGCGAAGACTATGCCGTAAAGGACACAAAAACAGAAGCATTAAAAGCCGTTACGATTGCCGATAAAACAGTCGTAAATAGTGCCACATTCGCTACAGAATTTGAAATTACAGTGCCTTATACCATACTTTCTGACGGCAGACCACAATTAGTAGATGTCAAAAATTATGAAGTCAAAACAGATTATGCCTATAGTGTAGTGCCTAAAATGGATTTTGATGCCTTCTTAATGGCGAAAATGACAGGATGGGAAGACTATAACTTGCTTTCTGGACAAGCAAACGTATATTTTGAAGGTAGTTTTGTAGGTGAAACCTACTTAGATGTAGCCAATACAAAAGACACACTCGCCATTTCGCTGGGTAGAGATAAAAAAATAGTGGTAAAACGAGTGAAAATTCAAGACCTTAGTAGCAAAAAATTTATTGGCGCGAATGTAAAAGAAGAAATAGGCTTTGAAATTCAAATCCGAAATAACAAAAAAACAGCCATTAACATTACTGTAGAAGAACAAATTCCCGTATCGAAAGACTCAGCCATAGAAGTGGAATTAGTAGAGGCTTTAGGAGCAGTTGTAAATAAAAATAATGGCACTATTACTTGGAAATATACCATCAAGCCATCTGAACAAAATAAAAGCATACTTAAATACTTTCTCAAATACCCCAAAGGCAGGCAAGTTACGTTTGAATAGCGTCGAGTCTAAATTCATGTATTTTCTTTTTGTTCATAGTTTTATAGCTCCTGCTAACTGTTTTCAGTAGCCTTAGGCGAACAAACCACGCTAATGCCTTGCAGAACAGGTTTTTAGCGTGGTTGATTTGTATGTCTTCTGTAGGTTTGTACCTACGGGTATTCATAGTACGACCTCTCCGAGATTGTGCCTTGACAGCAGAAAACAAGCGAACTCCGAATGTGGTTCAACTATGAATAGTCGTAGGTGCAACATGCGGAAACGATACCATATAAAACTTTGTAAAACAGGGTTTTAGTGTGGTTTATTTGTATATAGGCAAGGAAAATAACAAGTATAAGCAAATTTTGGGCTTTTGAATTTTTATTCGTAATTTTGTGAGCAATAACGCTATAAAAAACAAAATATGCATACAATTATCCAGAAATTAGACCAACAAATCTCCACACTCCGTCCAGACTTTTATGCACGTTTCCACGAAGGCTTAGACGATAAGCAGATAGACGCTTTAGAAGAAAAGTATGGCATAAAAGTTCCAACTGATTTGCGCACCTTCTACAGGTGGAAAAATGGGCATACCTCTTATAGTTACAATATTCTCATTAATGCTTCTACGATTAATCCCTTAGAATTAGCTTTAGAAATTGCAACAGACTGTATAAAATGTTTTATTCATGACGAACATGCTGAAAAAGATTGGTGGCACGAAAAATGGATACCGATTTTTTGTGATGGTGGAGGCAACTATATTTGCTATGATGTTGGTGGATTTTTTACAGGCAAG
>JAYTNK010000116.1:0-2298 GCA_043748375.1 Cytophagales bacterium | reverse complement strand
TTATTTATTTTCTGACGGCTTTCAAGACCAATTCGGAGGTGAGCATAGACTCAAATTTTCTATCAATCGCTTTCGCGAGCTATTGCTCGATATTCATCTGCTTGAACCTAAAACCCAAAAAGAAAAACTCGTTACTATTATTACAAATTGGAGTAACCAAAGCGAGAAAAAACAAACAGATGATATATTGATAGTTGGTGTAAAAATATAAGTAACAAGTGTTTGCATATAAGTTTTGATTATATTGGAATGCTAATAACTTAAAATGCAAATGAAAGTGTTTTTCTAAGGGTTCGGCTAAAACGTTGCCTAATGGTATTAGACTTCTTGCGAAAGTCTGAAAATAAGGGAAATAAACGCATAAAATGAGCCATGAAAGGCTTTCGCAAGAAGTCTATTAAATTGACTATTAGGGTATGCGACAGTGCCAAAACACTACTTCACTACTTTCCACTCAATTTTTTGCTCAATGCCTTTTCCAGAAAGCTTAAGCGTATAATCGGATATGCCTGCATATTTGCCTTGTTCGAGCAGTAAATTCCATTCGATGGTTTGAAAACCTTTGGCGGTAGGGGCAGGCAAGGACTTGAGCAATTTCTTGTCTGCATCATATACTTCAAGCGTGAGCGTTTCGATGGACTCTTTTAAGTAGTACAATAGGCGAAGTTTTGGCTCGCGCATTTCCGTATAAATATTTGGCTTTTTACCCCATTGTTTGCTATATACTACAGGAGAAGGCGCGAACATAGTCAGAGGCTTTGCCAAATTCTCGGTGGTTAATTGTTGCAACGGCTTGACATCAAGCACATACATACTGCGCCCATGCGTTGCCAAAATGAGTTCGTTTTCGCGAGGATGAACCAACATATCGTAAACGGCAACATTAGGGAACTTGCCTGCCAAAAGCGACCAAGTTTTACCAAAATCTAAACTTATATACGCGCCCTCGTCTGTGCCTACATAAAGCAAATCGGGGTTTATCGCATCTTGAACTATCGTATTGATGGCTTCTTGGGGCAAGTTGTTGCTTATGGCTATCCAATTTGCGCCATTATTTTGGCTATAGTACAAGTACGCTTTTGTTTCATCGAAGCGATAGCCTGTTAAAGCTACAAAAACGCCTCCTTGTACGTGGGGCGAAGGGAATAAACACGAAACCCAGCGGTTTTCAGGCAAGCCTTTTTCTACAGCTGTCCAGCGATTGCCTGCGTCTGTGGAAACTTGTACGCGCCCATCGTCTGTACCAGCATATAGTAGCCCAAACTTCAAGGGTGATTCGGCTAAAACACTGATGGTATGATAAGGTATGCTTCCTTGTTTTTGATTATAGGTAAGGTCAGGGCTTATTGCCTCCCAAACATCGCCTCGATTCATACTACGCAATACTTTTTGTGTGCCAAAATACAATACATCAGGATTATGTTTGCTCATAAGCAGTGGCGTACGCCAATTAAACCGATAGGAAGCCTCGCCTATAGCGTGATAAGGGGTAATATCCTCGCGGTTATCGCCATCAATGCGCTGATAATTGCCAAATTGAGAGCCTGTATAACGCAATTTTGAGTTTTTGGGGTGAACTTGCACAAACATACCATCGCCACCACTTATAAATTCCCAATTTGGGCTATCGTTCACTACTGATTTTGAAGACCCTACATATACACCGTTATCTTGCAAACCGCCGTAAATGTTGTAGGGCGTTTCCATATCTACAGCTACTGTATAAAACTGCCCTACCGCCACGTTAGCAAATTGTGTAAAGCTATCGCCTGCATCATAACTTAAAAAAACTCCGCCATCGTTACCCAAAATAATACGTTGGTTATCAGTGGCATCAATCCACAAGGCGTGTTGGTCTGCATGAACGCGGTCAAGACGCGTAATATTTTTGAAAGTCTTGCCTGCGTCATCAGAGCGAATCAATGGCACACCGAATAAATACACTTGGTCAGGGTTATTTGTGGCAACTCTTACCTGCCCAAAATAGTATCCATAAGAATAAAACAGCCCTTCCAATGCGTCTGTGTGTGTTTTTTGCCATGTTTGTCCATAATCATCAGAGCGGTATAGTTCTGCCCCTATGATAGAAGTTTCGAAAAGGTTGTCATTAGCATTTTCTCCAAAATAATTGGCTATATCGGCAGGCAAGTATTTTGCTTGTTTAATTTCGTTTTTGACACGTTTGGCGGTGTATGTTTCAGGAAAATTATTATCTTTCAGAAAGGCATCTAATTTTTTGTCTGCTGTATTTAGCAACTCGCCTACCGTCATTTTTTTGAAGTCTTTTAAGACGAGTTT
>JAYTNK010000115.1:0-2416 GCA_043748375.1 Cytophagales bacterium | reverse complement strand
CAAACAATTCCATATTACCGAACTTATTAAATCTTTTGGCTTATGAATTTTAGCGATTTAAGAGCAAAAGCCTCCGAATACAATCATTCGCAAGGGGCTATTTCTAATCTAAAGGATTATGAAATCAAATTTCTATGGCATTTCCATAATCAAGTAACCAAGCTGAAGGAGATAGCAGGCAAGGAGTTTGAGTATCTTTATGCAGACCTCATAGAGCGCAATGGTGGCATTGACTTTCAGCCTTATTTGGGGAAAGCCGCCTATATTTCCGCTTCAAATTTTGCCAAAGCGTGTCTTGAATTAGACATGACACATCATAATCTTACGCCTAACCAAGCGTATCATTGGATTATCAATGCCCTGCATTGCTTTGACCATTTAGTCGTGCATTATGTCAATCTATCAAATTTGACCATCATACCAAAGGGAAATTGGTTGAAGGAAACGCATATTTACCAAGTCTTAATAGACAAGGGTGGAGATAGTTATGAAATCGGCATAAGTTTCAAATCGATATATGAACTGCGTTCAGATTTTCACCACATACATCAGATTGAAGAAAAAACAGGAAAATTAAAAATCAAAGACTTATCAAATGCACAAAAGAAAAAAAAGTTAGAAACCGTTATAAGCCTACTTAAAACAGCACTCGAAACGTTTCAAGCTATTTATACCACCTTAACCAACGCTAAAAAATAAAGGTAATATAACAGTTACGTTAAAGTCAAAAATACTCTGCCACCTTTTATGGTTTCGGTTGCCGATAAATAAGGTACTGCTTTACTTTTTTCTATCCACTCCCAAAGGTTGTCTATGTTTACAAAATTTGTATCACTCTCCATGTTGGCAACTCGATAAATTTGATAGCTTTTTTCATTTTGAACACACTCAAGAAAAAAGTCCCATTCGTTACTTGTCAAATAGAAGTTTTTTTTTGTTGTAGTGTCCCTTTACAATCAATGTAATGCAAAACAGTTCCATCTTTATATAGTTGCATCTTTATTTAGAATTTCAAAATCTATCTTTGAATTCGATAAATGGTTAAACCAAAAAACAGAAAAATAACATGAGATTCTTTCAATATGCTTTATTCATTTGCTCCCTTCTCCTCTTCGCAAGTTGCGATAGCAAAAAAATCGTCATTGCGCCCAACACTAATCCTGAAGAGGCATTTTTATCGGAACACATCTTATTCGGCAATCCCTCAAACGCTACCACGGATACAACCTATAGCGCAAACTATCGATGATAAAGCCTCAATATGTGCTGTCCTACAATAACACCAAAAGACACGCAAATTGGGTAGGTTGGACGTTGAATCCTGCATGGATAGGCACAGCTGCACGCCAAGATGATTTTCGCCCTGATAACACTTTGCCTGCGGGTTGGTATCAAGTCAAACCCAGTGATTATACAAATTCGGGATTTGATAGAGGACATCTTTGCCCATCAGCAGATAGGGATATCGACATTCCTACTAATAGCAGTACGTTTCTCATGACCAACATGATACCTCAAGCCCCCAACAACAACCGCAACACTTGGGCAGACCTTGAAACCTATTGCCGTACTTTGGTAGCACAGGGCAATGAATGTTACATCTATGCAGGCACGTATGGACAAGGCGGAACAGGCTCGAACGGAAGTGCAAATACTGTAGCGGCAGGCAAGGTAAATATCCCTGCGCAAACGTGGAAAATAATTGTAGTTCTCTCACAAGGCAATGACGACCTAAAAAGAGTAAATTCAAGCACCCGCGTAATCGCTGTAGATATGCCCAACACCCAAACCATCAATACAGATTGGCGAAGCTACCGCACTACCGTCCGAAATTTAGAAAGCAAAACAGGCTATAACTTTCTTAGTCGTGTACCTCAAGAAATACAAAACATTATCGAAAACGCACAAGACACTTTGTAAAAGCAAAGGTAGCAATAAACACACAACAACGGAATCAGTACAAACCAGAAGAAGTGCGACAATTGTTCTTATACCTTCAATTTTTTAAACATACTTTCCTTTATCAGATCGCCTTCATCAAAAAAAGTGGCAAAATCTTCGTCTTCTACGTACACAAAAACCTCATAAATACCAGATTTTAGTCTCTTATTTTCTTTTCCATCCACGCCAAGCTCTGCAAGTTCCAAAAAAATCGAGCCAGCGGCATTCTCGTTAGATATGAAACGTGCAGCTGTAACTTTAAATTTTTCGAGTTTATTCCCATTTGAATCTTCTGGCTCTATGTCAATATTTTCTATCAATTTACCATCTTTCACAACAAAAATAAAAACACTATATTCCTTTGGCATTTGTTTTTTTGCCAGCCTATTATTTTTAGCTTGGGGCGCACCTATCCTATCTCTTTTAATGCTTTGGTAATTAATTGATATGCCTAACACTTGTCCTTCAGTGCCAG
>JAYTNK010000114.1:0-2715 GCA_043748375.1 Cytophagales bacterium | reverse complement strand
CGATAACTTTGCGGTTCAGGGTGGCTATACTTGCCATAATACTCCCTTCAATAGCGTAGTATTGTGTGTTTTGCATGGTTATTTTAACCGATATTTGCTGTCCGATTTTAAAATTACCTGCACCCAAATCCACCTCTATCTTTAGTGCATCGAGAGTAGGGGTAGGCAAGCGGGAGTGTTGCAAACACATTAAAAAGAGTAAAGCGAATGTTTTGAATAGCATGGCATGGCAAATATAGTATATTTCTACAATAAAACGATTACCTTTGTAGCCTATTTCATGTAGTTGGTCGTAAGTTTTCTCTTTAGGTAGCAGATACCACTTATAAGAGGGGTAAATAACTAATTGACTACTCAAAAAAAATGCATATTTGTTCGCTTGGTAGTGATTTTTTACAAAAATATTTATGAGTAAAATAGGGGATTATATATTGAAACTTCGCAATCGTTTCCAAAAAAAGGTGACTGACGTTTCTCGTCAAGCTATGAATTATGAAGCAGTGCGCGAGATTGGCATATTGTTCAATATGCGCGAAAATGCTAATCATCAAGTCTTAAATGATTTTATGGCATCACTACAGAAAGACAATAAACACGTTACTGCCCTTGCCTACTTTGAGCGCGAAAGTAGCAATCCTTATAATTTTGCGTTTGACTTTTTTCGCAAAAAGGACATTACTACCTTAGGCAATATTAAATCCACAGCTGTAGAAAAGTTCAAAAATAAAACTTTTGATTATCTTTTTTGTATTAATATTGTAAATTTCCCTCCTTTTGACCATATTTTATTGCATAGCCAAGCCAAATGTCGAATAGGTATGTACCATGAAGGGCAAGAGGCGGAATTTGAGCTAATGGTTTCTATTCGAGATACAGACAGTGAAGTAGTGTTGATGCAACAAATGATGCACTATGTAAAGCACTTACGCGTGAATTAACACAGTGAGTTTTCTTTTTGGGTAGCTACGAATGGCATCTGATACTTAAAAAGAAAACTCGCCTTCGCAAAAAAGCTATTCTTTGGTATAAGTTTTTTCTTCTTTGTTATAGAAAAAACTCAAGTCTTTATTTTTTTCAAAGAAGCTTTTTAGAGATTGACTGCTTGTAAATTTTTCGTCTATGTTATCAGTAACCTCAAACAGCACAAAATTAGTTGCATCAGGAGCAAGTTGTATTTTGTAAAACAAAAAATTAGTATCGTCTTGCTTTTTTAGGTTCAGAAATGTAGTCTTGCCTATGTCTGTAACATAGCCCATGAGCGCGGTTTTTTCGTAGACTTCATTGCTTGTACTAAATTCGTTTTGCTCAAATTTATACTGATTTGCGCCTGATTCAGTGATAACAAAGAAGTTTGGATGCTTCTCATCTCCTCCTTTTTCAATCCACTTACCCAAAAAGGCTTTGTTTATTTTTTGAGAAGGTTTATCCAAGGGAAACTCGGAAGCGTAAGGGCAAGCCGTAAGCAAGAACAGCAACGGCAAAAGTGCGATAGAAAGACGTAATTGTTTCATGCTTCAGAAACGATAGTTTATAGAATTTTATGCGAGAAATTTTTTTAGGCTTTAATAATTGCTTTTTAATGCCGTTTGGTGGGACACCAAATGTGGACACTAAACAAAAAATGAACGCTACGCCACTTACATTATTTAAGGTCTAAAAACAATATTTATGACATTATACCTAAATTTTACTTATCTTTGGCGGAAAATCTGACACCACCCTTTGTATATACATGGCATTTGCTGAAGTTCATAGCCTCGCCCTTTTCAATCTTACGCGCCAAGCCGATATGGTCTTTGATCAATCGGGCGATTTATTTGATGCGTATGCCTACAGTCGTTTTAAGTATGGCTCGGCTTATATGTCTAAACAATATGCTCAAGCTCTCTGTGTATTATTGCGGGAGCGACACCCCGAACTTTGGCAAACTTCCGCTTTATGGCTTACATCGTCTGCCTACAAGTTTGTACCTACAGCTTCGGATAGTTTGGCAAAATATCTTTTCAAATATCTTTCTCATACCTTGCAGGGCAGGCAAGCACCTGTTATAGAGCCTGTCAAAATAGCACGCACGCGTCTCTTTCCTGCTGATTATGGCAATCTTACACAACAAGAGCGGAAAGCCATCATGCAACAAGTAGATTTATATTTTGAACAACCCTTGCCTGCCCAACAAGCAGATGATTTAGTGATTGTAGATGATATACGCATCACAGGCGCGCATGAGCATCGCCTCTTAGAATTTGCGAAAAAGGAAGGCTTCAAGCGCATTTATTTTGTGTATATAGCGCACCTTTCTCCTAAATCTGACCCGACTACGGAGCATTGGCTAAACCACATGGCTGTTCGTGATTTACGCGACTTATGGGACTTGTGGAGTACGGAAGGCTGTTTGCTCAATGCACGCATTTGCAAGTTTTTACTTAGTTATCCAGACAAAATAGCCTTAACACAGTTTGCAAAAGCATTGCCACAAAGATTAAGCTCGCGTATCGCAGAGGGTATGTGGCAAGATGGCTATGCTGAAATGGCATTATATACAGCTCATTGGGAAATATGGGAAGCCTATAAAAAAATGGTTGTTATTCAATAAACTTCTTGCAAAAGCCTGTTTATTCCTTCTGTATTTTTTTAAGTGAAAAGAGAAGTTTGTCATTTTGAGCGAAGCGAAAAATCTTGTTTTTCGTTCACAAATCGTCATTCAACAACGAGATG
>JAYTNK010000113.1:0-4119 GCA_043748375.1 Cytophagales bacterium | reverse complement strand
AAAGTACCTTTTCCCTCTCTCAAAATGGAGAGAGGGCAGGGTGTGAGGCTTCTAAAAAACACTTTCGCAGGAAGTATATTAACTTACGCGCTACTATTTAGTCGTTGTCATCTTCTAAATCTTCGCCTGTGCCAGATTTTGCTTTTCCTTTGGCGGCTTTGCGGAGTTCAACACGTTTTTTCTCGGCTGCTTTCCATACTTCCCATTTAGTTTTTTGTGCGTCAGTCAATAAGCCTTCTATTTTGCTTTTGCGCGCCTCATGATTTTCTTTGCGTTCAGCCTGGATAGCTTTTTTAGCGTCTTTGTCCTTGCCTGCAGCTTTTGATTTTTCGCGAAGTGCATCATTTTTTTGAGCGGCTTCAAGATTGATGGCATAGACTTGAGTTTTTTGGTCAGCAGTTAATGCTAATTTTTTCTCTAAGTGGTTTGTATGTGCCGTTGCGCGTTCTTCTGCGGTACGGTCTTTCATTTCGCCTTTGCCTTTGCCTTTTTGTGCAAATGCGGTAGTGAATACGCTCAAACAAAGAACGAGCGTTAGCATTAGTTTCATTTTCATAAAATTGATTTTAAAAATGTGGAAGTTGTTTTTTTGTGAATTTTAATAATTAGACAAAATTAGCCTATATTGGTTTAATTTCCAAACTGAATTAACAGGGTATTAACTTTGCGTTTAGTATTAAAATCCATATAAATTATTGGTAATCAGTGTTTTACTATCAAAAATATTTAATTTGAGTGGGTATTTTTATTATCGAGAGCTGTCTTATATTCTCTTATTTCTATATGTTTTTGCATATCAAAAATAATGTTCAATAAATGTTATTTTGTTGGGCATAATTTTAGGAATGAAAATAGACTTCCTGCGAAAATACCTTTTCCCTCTCTCAAAATGGGGAGAGGGCAGGGTGTGAGGCTTCTAAAAAACACTTTCGCAAGAAGTCTAATTAATAAGCTGGCATTTTGTACTGTATCCTTTAGGATGCAAATAACGTTCAAAAACAGGTTATCTTGTTTTCAATGTTTTGTAAAGTTGTTATGCCTCGTGGCTCATGGCAATTGCCGTTTCAAATTGGAGTTTTACCAATTTGCTGTATAAACCTCCATCTATCATATTTAAGGAGTCATGCGTGCCTTGTTCTACGATTTTGCCATCATTCAGCACATATATTTTGTCAGCTTTTCGGACTGTGGCGAGGCGGTGCGCAATGATGATGGTGGTACGGTTTTGCATGAGATTGTCTAAGGCAAGCTGAATGGCTTGTTCCGCTTCAGCATCGAGTGAGCTTGTGGCTTCGTCAAGAATTAGGATAGCTGGGTTCTTCAAAATAGCTCTTGCAATGGCAATTCTTTGTCGTTGTCCGCCAGAAAGTTTCACTCCTCTTTCGCCTACTACGGTATCCAAACCTTCAGGAAAGCCTTCAATAAACAGCCAAGCGTATGCTTGTTTAGCCGCTTCTATAATTTCAGCTTCTGTGGCTTGTGGATTGCCATAAAGTATGTTTTCGCGTATAGTACCTCCAAAAAGGATAACCTCTTGTGGAACGATGCCTATTTGTTGTCGTAAGTGTGTAAGGTTATAACTGTTTAACGGTTTATCATCTAAGGTTATTTCACCTGTTTGTAAGTTGTAATAACGGCTAAGTAATTGTATGATAGTGGACTTGCCTGCCCCGCTATAACCCACTAAGGCAATTTTTTGCCCGTCAGCTATATGAAAATCTATACCTTTTAATACCTCAATATCGGGTCGAGTTGGATAGGCAAAATGTACATTTTTGTAAGTTATTTTGCCATATACACGCGGTAATTCGAGAACTTGCGACGCAATGTTTTCTATTTCAACTTCCTCATCTAATATTTCCAAGATACGTTCAGAAGCCCCTATAGTTTTTTGTAGTTGCCCATACATTTCGCTCATTCCACCAATAGAACCGCCAATAAAAGCGGAGAAAAACATAAAGGTAGTAAGCTCGCCTACCGACATTTCGCCGCGTTGAACCAAAAAAGAGCCGTAGGCTAACACGCCAACCAAACCGCCTACCAGCAATAAAATAGAAAAGGAAGTAAATAACCCGCGATAAGTAGCTACTTTAAGGGTAGTATTAACAGATTTTGTTAAAGATGTGCGGTATCGACTCAGCTCGAACCATTCGTTTGTAAAGGCTTTGACAATATGAATAGCCTGTAAAGTTTCCTCTACAATTACATTGGATTGAGCCAATTCGTCTTGTGCTTGTTTCGCTTTTTTGCGTATAAAACGACCAAAGATAATGGCTATAACCATCATAACGGGTAGAGTAGCGAACATGAATAAGGTAAGGCGCGTTGAGGTAAACAACAAGTAACCCGTACCCAAGATAACAGTTAATACCAATCGCAAAAACTCGGCAAACGTAAAAGAGAGTGTGTCTTGCAACTGTGTAACGTCAGAAGTCAAACGGCTGTTCAGCTCGCCTACACGCCTTTGTTCAAAAAATGATAGGGGTAAGGCTATTATTTTTTGATAAACTGCGGTGCGAATATCTGCCATCGACCGCTCGCTCACACGTGCAAATAAGTAAATGCGGAAGAAGGAGAATAGGGCTTGTGTGAATAAGACTACAGCAAATAATCTGATAACTTGTGGTAAATCTTGGAAGTATAGAGAAGTCTTGCCTGTGGCTACATCTAAGAACTTGCCTGCGAATATAGGCAAGCTCAAGGAAGTAAAGGTAGAAATCACCAAAAAAGACATTCCTGTTAAGAACAGCCATTTGTATGGTAATACAAATTTATATATTCGAGCTGTTTTTTGAAAATCACCGCTTTTTATTTTTCGTTTTGCGTCTATATTTTCTGTACTTTGGGTGTTGTTGCGTCGAGCCATTATATTGATTTGCCCTTTTTATGTGTATAAGGGGCTTTTTTCATTGTAAAAGCACAAAGTTCGTGCTTTTTTGAGAATAAAACAAAAAAAAGATTCCGAAGCTAGATTAAACGCATCAAAATTTTCGAGCTTTCAAATGTGTGAAAATTGCTACCATTCCCCCAATTTCATTGAGGGCTATTCGTAAATTCAACACCTGAAGGTGTTGCTTGTGCTTTACCGAACCTCTTTAGAGGTTCAAATTTGAATAGCCCCCAATGAAATTGGAGGAACTTAAAAATTGTAAAAATTAAAGCCTTATTTTCCTGTCCAAACGGGTTTTCGCTTGTCTATAAAGGCTTGCATACCTTCTTGTGCGTCTGTTGTTTGTGCCGTTTGTTCAAAAACTTGCTTGAGGTAGCTTTGGCGTTCGTTGTCGGCTACGTGACGCATCTCATCAAAAGCCTGTAACCCCATTCGGATAGCGGCAGGCGAGTTGTCAAATAAATCAGAAAGAAGTGTATTTACGGTGTTTTGTACCTCTTCCTTGCCTACCAAATGCGTGATAAGCCCCCAATCTGTAGCCTCTTGTGCTGTAAGGACGCGCCCACGCATACACCAATCTAACACTTTATGGGGAGGCAAGTTTGGCAATAACATCGCCATTACTTGGAACGGAAATAGCCCCCGTTTTACTTCAGGCAAGCCAAATTTTGCTTCTTGAGTGGCGACTACATAATGCGCACTGCCTACCAATAGCAAACCGCCTGCATAAACAGGTGCTTCTACTTCTGCTATAATTGGTTTATGCACTTGGCGAAAAAGTTCCGCAATAACCAGCTCGCCTGTAGGTAGAGGTATGGTAGAATTAGTAGGTTCTTCTTGCCCTTTCATAGCCTTTAAATCCATACCTGCACACCAAACATCACCTTCTGCTCGGAAAATGACTGCCCAAATATCGGGCATATAATGCGCGTAGGCAAGTGCATAGGCATATTCGCGTATCATCGTGGGCGACATGGCATTTTTTGCCTTTGGTCGTGCCAGCGTAATAATAAGCGTATGAAGTTGTATTTCAATGCGGATATGGGCAAAAACCTCTGTAGCTAAAGTTGCCACTTGGCTGTGTGTGTAGCAGTTCATGTGTCTTAAATTTGATGTGGGGTTGTTTAGTGGAACTGTATCTGTTGTTAAAAAACGTCTTTTGGGTTGTAATTTCGTTAGATTTTTCGTTGTAGCGACCTGCTACGACTGCAAAATCTGCCTCATTTCAC
>JAYTNK010000112.1:0-2592 GCA_043748375.1 Cytophagales bacterium | reverse complement strand
ACGAGGTCGCCTATATGCACACCCAAGCGTACTTGCCAAAAGTCGCCATTTCTTTTTTCGCGTTCTTCAACCATCCAATTTTGAATTTCTAAAGATGCCGCAATCATATAGACAACATTGGCAGGGTCAGGATTTGGCACACCACCTACACACATATAGCAGTCACCTATAGTTTTGATACGTTCAAGTCCATATTGGGTTATTACATCATCAAATTTACCAAAAGTTATATCAAGTTCTTTAATAAGTGCTTCGGGTGTAACGCGGCTGGCAAGGGCAGAGAAGCCTTTTACATCTGCAAACAGAATAGAGGTATTTGAAAATCGGCGTACTTGTGTTACACCTTTATCTTTTAACTCTTCGGCTACTTGATAGGGCAGAATGTTGAGCAATAATTTATCGGCTTTGGCTTTTTGCAGTTCCGCTTCGCGTTGTTTTTGTTTTACTTTTCGGTTGCTATGCAACATATACAAGATAAAAATAAAGGCAGACATCAAGATGACAAGAAAGGCATACATGATGGTTTCATTTAATTTTTCCTCTTGTATTCTTCGTTTCGCGTCTGCCTCCTTTGCTATTTCGCGTTGTTTGGCTATTTCGACATTAGCGGCATGTTCTTTGGCTAACGATTCCTTATCTTTGGCAAGCCCTTCTAAAAGTTTAGCCGCTCTTTCTGTTTCGAGTTTTCCTTCGAGTTCGGCCGTTTCTTTTTCTTTTTCGGCTTGTAGCCTTCTGCTTTCGCTTTCGGCTTGTTGGAGGGCGGCACGTTCAGATTCTGAGCGTCTTCGTGCTTCGCTTAGGGCTATTTGGTCTTCAGCACTTTTAGCTTGTTGGAGGGCGAGTTCGGTCGCCTTTTGTGCGACAGATATTTTAGCTAAATCTTTTTCGCGTTCGCTATCTGCCAATCGTTTTTTGTCTTGTTCTCTACGCGTTAGCTCGTTCAGCAGTCGGGCTAATTCTATATCGCCTAAGTCTGTTTTTACTTGATTATCGCGTATAAAAGTCAAAAGTTCATCGGGAACAGAAGGATTTTGATTGTCTTTTCGTTTGAGGTAAAGTGTTTTTAGATTGCTTATTTTTTTTATAGTAATAGGAATTTCAGTAAAGTTATTTTTGGAAACGTCTATTTTATCTAAGCTTTTCATGTCGCCTATTTCCAAAGGCAGTTCGGCAAGGTCATTATTATAGAGCATGAGGTGCATAAGCTTTTGCATTTGCGCTATTTCTTTGGGAAGGCTTCGGAGCGTATTGTTACTCGCTTGTAAGTCGGTAAGATTAGCAAGCTTGCCTATGCTTTTAGGAAAGCGACTGAGGTTATTGAATTGGCAGTGCAAAGTTCGAAGAGCCTGTAAGTTAGCGATTTCATCAGGCAACGTGCTAATTTTATTACCACTAATTATCAGGGTTTCTAAAGCTGTAAGGCTGTTAATAGAAGCAGGGAAGTCAATAAATTGATTGTAAGAAGCATCTAAAAAAATAATTTTTTTTAAGTTTTGGAATGAGCTTGGCAATGTTTTAATACTATTTACTTGTATTTTCAATATTTTTAATTCAGTAAGCGTGCCAAAATCTTCAGGAAGTTTAGTTATAAAATTTCCTGAAATATCTAATTCCTCTAAATTTTTGAATTTTAAAACTTCAACAGGAAACTTGGTAAGCTTCATTTTCTTTAAAGACAGCTTTTTAACTTCTAAAGGGCGTGTGGTATGCAAGGCTTTGGCTACGTCTGCACTTTCTGAATCCGTATAGGGCTGATAAATACTTTGGCACATTCCTTGTGAAATACTCCAAAAAAAAACAAGTAGAAAAAAACTTTGATTAAGGTATGACATAGCAACTATAGAGAGTAAGTATGTGAAAATAAACAAGTTAAAAAAAGCAAATTAAAATATTCAGGCTTCATTTATGTAAATATAGCGGTATTATTTTGATTTATTTATATTCTTATCTTATTTTGAAAATATTTATTTGTTTCAATTCCATCTTTTTTGAGTATCTTTGTGTGTATATTGAATAGCCATGAGAAAAATTGGTTTAGCTATTTTTATTTTTGTATTATTTCTACAGAGTTGCAAGTGGCGCGTAGAAACACTCCCGCAAGACGAAACTGTAGTAAGGTTCAACACCCCTACAAATTTCCCACCGCCAGTATATGCTATAGGCAATAATCCTGTAACAACGGCAGGCTTCATGCTGGGCAAAGCTCTTTTTTATGACCCTTTGCTTTCGCTTGACGGTACTATCTCTTGTGGGAGTTGCCATCAGCAATCTGCTGCTTTTGCCCACCAAAGCCACGCACTCAGTCATGGCATAGCCGATAAAGTGGGTACAAGAAATAGCTCTGCACTTATAAATTTAGCATGGCAGGCAAGTTTCTTTTGGGACGGAGGCGTAAACGACCTCGACTTACAACCCATCGCGCCTATACAAAACCCTGTCGAGATGGGCGAAACAATGGGTAATGTATTACAGAAATTACAAAAATCAAGCAAATATCCGCCACTATTTGAAAAAGCCTTTGGTAGCAAAGATATAACCACAGCCAAAACGCTCAAAGCCCTTTCGCAGTTCATGGTTATGCTTATTTCTGCT
>JAYTNK010000111.1:0-18956 GCA_043748375.1 Cytophagales bacterium | reverse complement strand
ACTTTTTTTTAAGTTTCGAAAATTTATTGGTTTCAATCATAGGCAAATATATAGCTTTTATCGCTATTAAAAAAATCCCAACATACTCTTAACAACTTTAAAGCAACTGACAGACAAACTTTCATTAAGCTCTTGACTAACATGGCGCGTTCTTTTGCAGAGTTTTAGCAACGAAAATATTTGTATTTTCCACTTGGTGGAAACAAAAAAGGAAAAATACGGACATATCTGAACCTCATGATTGTTATGGCATTGGGAGGCATTTCATGGGTTGGCACTTGCCATAAAACGGATGCTCAAAGATGTAATAAAACTAAAATTTACACATTTGTTTTTTAAATGTACCAAATAATCATGGTATATATGACGGTTACGTTTGCATGGCTGCTATTCAAACTGCCTGAATTCGACCAAGTCGTACAATATTTTACTTGTATTAGTTCAAATGTATTTATTCCACCACTTTACAACAGTTACTGATGGAACACATTTATACTATAATAGTGCGAAAAAACACACCACTTATTTTATAAATTCAGTGAAAAAACTGTTATTATAAATGCTGAATAAAAAAATAAAAAAAGACCTGACAAAATTACAGGTTCATGTAACCAACTTACGCCAAAATTTCCTATATTTGCACCCAAATTGAAATGGGTGCTTTTTTTGTATAAAAGACCTCATGCATCAAACTATATAGCGTGGTGCTTCATACATTTTAAATCTCAATTATCAAATTTATAGATGCTTAACCTTGTTAATAAAGCCATTACCGCTGTTTTTGGCTCTAAACATAAGCGCGACCTCAAAGAGCTGTTCCCCTACGTGGCAATGGTTAATACCGAGTGGCAACGCCTTACAGGTTTGACTGATGATGGCTTGCGCGAAAAAACGTACAGTGTCCAGCAAATTATTAATCAACGCCTCGCGCCCATCGACACACAAATAGGCGAAACACGTACACAAGCCTATACAAACGTGGACGTAATGGCTAAAGAACGCCTCTTTACACAAATCGACAAACTCGAACTTGAACGTAATAAGGAGCTTGAGGTAGTATTGATGGAGGTCTTGCCTACCGCTTTCGCTATCATGAAAGAAACGGCTCGTAGATTCAAAGAAAATGGCAAAATGGTGGTTACGACTACCGAACATGACCAATCTCTTGCTACTACTTATAACAGAAAGCACGTACAAATAGATGGTACTCAAACTACTTGGCAGGGTACGTGGCTTGTAGCTGGACACGAACTGAAATGGGACATGATGCACTACGATGTGCAAATTATAGGCGGCGTTGCTCTACACAAAGGCAAAGTATCAGAAATGGCTACAGGCGAGGGTAAAACCCTTGTGGCAACCTTTCCTGCCTTCCTCAATGCCCTTGCCAAGCGTGGCGTACATATTGTAACAGTTAATGATTACCTTGCTAAACGCGACTCCGAATGGATGGCTCCCATGTTCGAATTTCATGGATTACGTGTCGATTGTATCGACAAGCATCAACCACACACGGAAGCAAGGCGAAATGCGTATCTTGCCGATATTAGTTATGGAACAAATAACGAATTTGGGTTTGATTACCTCCGTGATAACATGGCAAACGACCTTACAGAAATGGTACAGCGAAAGCACCATTATGCTATGGTTGATGAAGTGGACTCCGTACTGATTGATGATGCGCGTACGCCCCTCATTATCGCAGGACCTGTAGCGCGTGGCGATGAACATGAGTTTGATATGCTCAAGCCACGTATCCAACGCCTCGTTGAAGCGCAACAAAAAGTAACGCTCGAATATTTGAACGAAGCCCGCAGACTGTTGAAAGAAAACAACGAAAAGGAAGCAGGATTACCACTTTTCCGCGCCCACAGAGGTCTGCCTAAATATAAACCGCTCATCAAACTTTTGGGCGAACAAGGCGTAAGAGCATTGATGCAAAAGACAGAAAACGTTTATTTGCAAGATAATCAACGCCAAATGCCCGAAGCTGATAAGCCGCTTTATTTTACGATTGATGAAAAAGGAAATCAGGTCGATTTGACGGAAAAAGGCATTGATTTTATCACCAAAGGTAGCGAAGACCAACACTTCTTCATCATGCCTGATATTGCTGTATCGCTTTCCAAAATAGAGAAAGATGCAAATCTTTCTACTGAAGAAAAGGTACACCAAAAAGAAGCCCTCATCAATGATTATACAATAAAAGCCCAACGGATTCACTCTGTTCAACAACTTTTAAAAGCTTACACCCTTTTTGAAAAAGAAGTAGATTATATCATCGTAGAAGATGAGGTGAAGATTGTAGATGAACAAACGGGTCGCCTCATGGAAGGCAGGCGTTATTCTGACGGTTTGCACCAAGCCCTCGAAGCTAAAGAAAACGTGCGCATACAAGACGCTACCCAAACGTATGCTACCATTACGTTGCAAAACTACTTCCGTATGTACCACAAGCTCGCAGGAATGACAGGTACAGCCGAAACGGAGGCGATGGAACTCATGAATATTTACAATCTTGACGTAGTAGTTATCCCTACCAATAGGGCTATTACACGAAAAGATGACAATGACTTAGTTTACAAAACTACCCGTGAAAAATACAACGCTGTAGCGGAAGAAATCATGACCTTGCGCGAAGCAGGTCGCCCTGTACTTGTAGGAACAACCTCCGTAGAGGTATCCGAGTTGGTAAGCCGTTTGCTCTCTTTGCGCAAAATACCGCACCAAGTACTGAACGCAAAATTACACCAAAAAGAAGCCGAAATCATCACAGAGGCAGGCAAGTCGGGTACAGTTACGATAGCTACCAACATGGCTGGTCGCGGAACAGATATTAAACTATCTCCTGAATCTAAAGTCGCAGGCGGATTGGCTATTATTGGTACAGAACGGCACGAATCGCGCCGTGTAGATAGGCAGTTGCGTGGACGAGCGGGCAGGCAAGGAGATAATGGCACATCTAAATTCTTTGTAAGTCTGGAAGACCAACTGATGCGCCTCTTTGGTTCAGACCGTATATCGAAAATCATGGATAGATGGGGCTTTAAAGAGGGGGAGGTTATTCAACATTCTATGATTACACGCTCTATAGAACGTGCACAGAAAAAAGTAGAGGAAAATAACTTCGGCATTCGCAAACGCCTCCTCGAATATGACAACGTGATGAACGTCCAGCGTGAAAATATTTACAAGAGGCGTAAAAATGCCCTTTCAGGTGAACGTTTATCTGTAGATATTTCAAACCTATTGGCTGATGCTTGCGAAGATTTACTTAATAAGTTTCATGGCGCAGGCAACTACTTAAATTTCGAATTGGAAGTATTGCAAGTCTTTGGTATTGAACCACCCTTTAAAACGACTGAATTTGATAAGGGCGAAAAAGGCGACCTTGCTCGTAAACTATTTGCAGAAGTGGCTACACATTATGCCGAACGCAATCAATCTTTTATAGATACGCACTTTCCCAACTTGCAAAAACTGCATGCCGAACAAGGGCAAAAAATTAGCGAAATTAGTATTCCATTTACTGATGGACGCAAAGTATATAATATCAGTGTGCCGTTGCAAACCGTCATAGATACGCAAGGGGTAAACCTTATACAAATGTATGAACGTGTGATAACGCTTATTACCATCGATCACGAATGGAAAGAGCATTTGCGCGACATGGACGACCTGAAAGAGTCGGTTCGTACAGCCGTTTATGAACAAAAAGACCCACTCATGGTCTATAAGTTCGAAGGTTTTAGCTTGTATGCGCAACTCATAGCCCGTATCAATCGCGCTATTGCTCATGCCTTGTTAAAATTAGATATCGCCTTTGAAGATGCTCCTATACAAGCTGCCCCTCAAAAACGCGCTTTGCAAAACCGTCCAAAATTGCAAGAGCATAAGTTAGAAGTAGGTAATTTATTACCTCCATCTTTCCCTGAAATTGATTTGGGTGAGCCTATAGAATCAAAATCTCTCCTACCTATGCAAAAGCAGAAGACGATAGGTCGTAATGACACCGTTCATGTACAATATGCAGATGGACGTGTAGTACGCGATGTAAAATACAAAAAAGTAGAAAATGATGTAGAAAATAATCGTTGTAAATTGATTGACTAAATTATTTTCAAAAATCGTTTATTATCTAAGGAATAAAAATCATTTTGTAGGGTACACTATTAAAGCCAGTTTATAATGTCAAAAACAGGTTGTCAGGGTCTAACGACTATTGACAACCTGTTTTTGAATGTTGTCAATGATTGTTAGACCTTGGCAAGCATTCAAAAATACGACAGCTTCAAATAGCCCCTTATTTAACATGGTTGTTTAGTTGTGCTTTTCGGCAGTAAGAAATGTATGTTTTGGCGTGAAATGAGGTAGATTTTGCAACTGTAGCAAGTTGCTACAACGAAAAATCTAATGAAATGGCAATCCAAAGGCGTTTTTTAACAACAGATACAGTTTAACTAAACAACTCCAATAACTAGCTTTTTGCAAATTGCCTAACTTTCAGTATCTTTGCAAGGGATTTTTCCCTTGACTTACTCCTTTTGAAAAATGCAAGAAGTATATATTGTATCAGCAGTACGAACTCCGATTGGGAGTTTTTTGGGTTGCCTTTCAAGCCTAACAGCCACACAATTAGGGGCGGAGGCTATCAAAGGTGCATTGGCGCGTGCAGGTATAAAGCCTGAAGACGTTGAGGAGGTTTTGATGGGGAATGTGCTTTCGGCTGGTTTAGGACAGGCTCCTGCTCGACAGGCAGCCATCTATGCAGGCTTACCCAAAGAAGTTGCGTGTACGACTATTAACAAGGTTTGTGCATCAGGTATGAAAGCTATAATGTTGGGTGCACAAGGCATTATGCTTGGGCATCGCGATGTAGTGATAGCAGGTGGCATGGAGAGTATGTCCAATGCGCCTCACTATCTTATGAAATCGCGTTTTGGTTATAAATATGGCGACACTACTATAGTTGATGGCTTGGCTAACGATGGCTTGGTAGATGCATACGACAAGCAAGCTATGGGCATTTATGCTGACCGCACTGCTGAAAAATACGGCTTCACACGGGAAGCTCAAGATGAGTTTGCTATTCAATCCTATAAACGTAGTGCAGACTCAACTGAAAAGGGCGTTTTCAAAAACGAAATCGTACCAATTGCTATTCCTCAAAAGAAAGGAGACGCGCTTTTGATAAGCGAAGACGAGGAATATAAAAATGTTATTTTTGCCAAAGTGCCTACCCTTAAAGCGGCGTTTACGCCTACAGGTACGGTTACGGCTGCCAATGCATCTACTATCAACGATGGAGCTTCGGCTGTAGTGCTAATGAGCAAAGCAAAAGCTGATGCACTTGGTATTAAACCTATAGCACGTATTGTAGCCTTTGCTGATGCTGAGCAAGACCCTGCTTGGTTTACCACTACGCCTGCGCAGGCGGCTAAAATAGCCCTTAAACGTGCTAATCTTCAGGCAAGTGATATTAGTTTATTTGAAGTAAATGAAGCCTTTTCGTGTGTGGCAATGGCATTTGCTCAAGAGTTTGGATTTGGTTACGACAAAATGAATGTGTTGGGTGGTGCAGTATCGCTTGGACACCCACTCGGTAGCTCGGGCTCTCGCATTGTAGTAACACTCGCAAATGCACTTGCCTGCCAAAACCAAAAGCTCGGCATGGCGGCTATTTGCAATGGTGGTGGTGGTGCCTCTGCTATCATTATAGAGCGATTTTAAATAATAACTGCGCTTCTTAGAAAGTTATAGCAAAAATGTTTGCTACAAGCCAAATTTAAACCTTTTACTTGGTAGCTCCACAATAACTTTCTAAGAACCATAATCTTGAAAATAGGTTGAGCAGTTGCATTTTAAGTAGGCAAATTTTTTAGATAAGAAGTAGTTTTAAAATAAAATAGAAAAACCCTAAGACAACACTTGCCTTAGGGTTTTTGCAGATTTAATAAAAAATTTAGCAAGCTGGTCCCGTTATATTATTGATAGTGAATGTAAAACGGCGTGTAGTAGTTTTACCATCAGCTGAAACAGCTGTAAACTCCAATAGTACATCACCTGTTGTAGGGGCAACTCCACCTAATGTCAAAGAAGAAACAAGGACATCAAGGAATACCACGCCATTAACAGGGGTAAGCGTTGTTTTTAACTCTCTTGTCGTACTTGTTGTGCCTGCTAAACGATATACTTGAACGCTACTCGTTACACCAGTAAGTTTTGCATATATTTTTGCATTACAAGTAGCTCGAAAAGGAGTTGTTGTGGTAGCCGAGTTATTGGGTATAGAAGGACTTCCTGTACCTACATAATTAAAATCGTCCGTTGCATTTGGATTGATTTTAAAAATGATGTTTGTGAAAGGCGTTTCATTATCTCCAAAGGGATTGGGTTCTTCAAAGATAGCGCAAGCGGTTAAAAGAACTCCTGTTAATACAACAGAAAAAAGACGGAAAAATATATTTTTCATGATTTAGACAAAATTTAGATTGAATAATGAAGAGTTACCTATGGTCATTTATTGAACATAGGTAACAAGATTTTATTTATCCCAAAATACAGATTTAGCGGAAATATCGGTACGTGCAGGTGTATTAGGATTAGAATCCCTCTCTTGTTGAGAATAAGGCAAGATACGTGGAATATTGCTAGAAAGTGCATTTGTAGTAGGCACAAGCGCAGGGAAGCCCGTTCTTCTCCAATCACTCCAAGGTTCCACAGCTACACCAAAGTTAGCTACATACTTCTCCTCTATAATTTGACGAAGTTCTGTGCCTGTGTTAAGCGTTCCTCGTGCCGCTATGTAATTTGTAATACTTGCGGCAGGAACCCCCACTGTTTGCATAGAGGCCGTAATACCTGTTTGAAAAGCTGTTTGAGCGGTAGCCATCAGCCCTTTTGCCAAATAATATTCTGCCAATACAAACTGATACTCTGCATAAGTAAACATACGCACAGGAGCGGCACCTGTATAAGAGTTAACTCTACCACGCGCTACTGAAAGATCTGTGCCAGTGCTATCGCCACGCAAATATTTATGCACACGCGAAAAATCAAATCCGCCTGAAGGGTTGAAAGGTGTTGATGTATAGTTATTAGGAGCACCTTCAAAATTATTTGTACTTGTTTTGGTAGCAAAGAACCAGCCTCTACGCGGGTCGATTTTAGTGTTCATCATATCCACCAAAGTAGCATTAGGGAAGAATTGATCTAAACGGCGGATTTCAAATTGATGAATAGGATTTTCACGTCCAGCAGTAGCTGAGAATGGCCCTTGAAAACTATCAGCATTTCCAGCCATAAATGTAGCACCAGTTTTTGCTAATATTGCATCCATGCGAGCCACTTTATCTGTATAGCGTAATGCCAAACGCATTTGAAGCGTATAAGCAAATTTTCTCCATTTAGCTCTATCACCGCCATAAATTAAATCATCAACAGCTGGTGTTCTGGCAGAGGTAGGGGCATTTAAGTTAGCAATACCTTCATCTAACAATGTGAAAAGCCCTGCATAAATAGATTCGCTTCCATCATACTTGGGTTGAAGAGACGAAGCACCTTTTAATGCTTCAGAGAAAGGAACATCTCCCCAAAGATCCACTAAAATATGATAAGTATATGCCTTTAAAATTTTGGCAATACCTGCATAATATGGGCTACTTCCCTCAGAGGCTTTGATAAGTTCCTCCATGTCAGCCAATGCTCCCGCATAGAATTGAACACGAAAAGTATTATTTACATCTGTAGGTTGTATTACATACCCCATGTATTCTCGTGTTTGCACACCAGCAGCAGCTTGTCCAGCAAAATGCTGGGATAAGATAGCGGTGTACCTAAACACATCACTGCCCATGTTAAAAGCTATCTGTCCTTGTGCTGCAGAAAGTCTTTGATTCAAAGGGGCATCTAATACTTGTGTTGGATCTTGGTTAATATCCAACCATTTTTTACAAGATGTGGAGGTTATCAACAAAACCGCTAACACACCTGATATCAATTTATGTTTCATGATAATTTCAATTTTGGAAAATAATATTAGTAAGAAATACGCAGTACAAAACCTAAACTACGTGCTTGTGGAAGCGCATTGAATTCCAACCCTTGTGAGTTACTCGCGCCTTGAGCATTTACTTCTGGGTCTATATGAGGCACATTAGGTGCCCACAAAAGCAAATTACGTCCTGTAATACCTATTTGGATATTACTGAGTTTAGCTTTTTCAAGTATACTTTTAGGGAGTGTATAAGTCAAAGATGCCTCACGTAGTCGTACCCAAGAGGCATCAAATACATAAGACTCGCCTGTGCCAAATGCAAACATAGCACCCCAGAATTGTTGTGAGTTTACTTGTATGTCATTAGCTGTAGCGTTTCCACCTGCATCTGTGATAGCTACTCCGCTTGTTGTACCTCTCACACCAGGAATAACATATGCTCTTTCTCTGTCCCCTGTTTCTTGGGCTGCACCTGAACGACGCAAATCACCAATATTACGAGAAACGATATCACCACCTTTACGAATATCTAACAAGAAAGAAAGCGACAAGCCTTTATAGCTGAAGGTGTTTGTAATACCAGCAGTCCAATCAGGATTAGGGTCACCAATTTTTTTCAAATCAGTAGTGTTTAGCACAGGCACACCATTAGGATTCAATATCAACTGTCCATCTGTATGGCGTCTAAAAGTTGTTCCATAAATAACACCATAAGGGGCGTTGGCTTCTAAACGTGTTTGAGGACTAGTAAAGCCACCTAAAGGAATAATTGTTACTCCTGGTGCTAATTCTTTTACAATATTACGGACACGCGTCCAGTTCAAGCTAATTTCCCAAGTAAAGTTTTCTTTTTTAATGGGTGTGCCACTAATCAATAATTCGATGCCTTTAGAATTCAACTTGCCTGCATTGTTTACCAAGTTGGTAAAACCTGATGCTGCCGCTACTGGAACTTGCAAAATGATATTGGTACTATTGGTACTGAAATACCCTACATCCAACAATACTCTATTTTTCAAGAATTTTAATTCTGTAGCTATTTCGCGTGTTACCGTAAATTCAGGTCCTAATGTAGGATTACCTGCCACATCATTAAGACTCAATCCTGCTTGTCCAAGAAAAGGGAAAGTGATAGCAGGTCCGAAACCATCAGAAGGGTTGGCTTGTGCATAGTAAGTATCTGTAGAATAGGCAGGTGCAACACGACCTACTTTTGCTATGTTAGCACGTACGCGCCCAGAAGATATAATAGCGTTATCTTTCAAGGCTTCAATCGCATCTGTAAATACAAAACTTGTTGAAACAGATGGATAGAAGAACGATCTTTTTTCTGGTCCGAATGTAGAAGACCAGTCATTGCGCCCAGTAACATTTAAGAATAAGTAGTTACGAAAACTTCCTTGTATATCCGCATAGATGCCCATCAAGCGGGTTTCAGAGGGAGCATTAAACGGTATATAAGTAGTGGTATTTGATAAGTTTTGAAATCCGTTGATACCTATCCCAGCACCAACAATCCTGCGGAAGTCAGTTTTATTAACATTAATCTCTTGCCCTAACAAACCTGTGAGTTCAAAATCCTCTGTTAACTTCTTCTTAAAATTTAAGTTTAAATAAGAACTTGTAAGGGCTGTTAAGCTAGTTATTTTGCCTATAGCACCTACACCCACACCTGTTAAGTTACCAAAAGAGGCTCCACCTCTTGTACCTACAGCATCATACGTGTCTGTATTAGTAACCCCAAAGTCTGTACCTAATTTGTAGCTGATAGTCATCCAATCCGTAACATCATAATTCAAATTGATATTGCCTAAGAAGCGATTGGTGCGGTCTTGGTATAGATTATTGGCTAACGACCATAGAGGATTATCCTCACCACCATACCAATAATTAGGCGTATTGTTTGCAGGATTTATGGTAGGGTAGTTACCTGCATGAATACTACGAGGCAAGAACCAAGAACGAAAAAAAGGATTCGCTAATTGATTGCCTTGTTGAGAACGCTCAGAGTAGGTATCAAAATAGTTTACTGTAGCCCCTGCCGTAAATTTTTTCGATATTTTTTGTGTTACGCCTATCTTGAATGTATTACGGTTCAAGCGGTTGTTAATCAAAATACCGTTTTCTATGGTGTTCGAATATGAAGCTGTGAATGTGCTATTTTCTCCCCCACCCGATATAGCAATATTATTTTGGGTATTGTTACCTTGTTTGAATAAATCTTTTACATTGTTTTGATAGGCTTGGTAAATTTCTTGTTGTCCCATAAAATTTGTAACTGATGGTACAGTACCAAAACGAGGTCCCCAAGAGAAGTTTGCAGTGTTTGCAAAAACACCATTTCCATTTCCTTGTCCATAGCCATTTTGATAGTCAGGAAGTCGATTTGGCTCTACGATTTGGTATGACAAATTGTAATCAACTTTTATTTTACCAGCTTTTCCTTTTTTGGTGGTAATAATGATAGCACCTGCCGCTGCACGTGAGCCATACAATACTGCCGCCGCAGGTCCTTTCAAAACAGACATGTTTTCAATATCGTCGGGGTTGATGTCTATAGCACGGTTGGAGTTAGAAACACCATTTTGAAGTGCATTACCTGTAACAGCAGCTGAGCCACCTCCAATATTTGTACTTGAGTTATCTATTGGAATACCATCTACCACAAATAGCGGTTGATTACTACCTGTAAAAGTTGTAAAACCGCGAATGAAGATAGCAGAAGATGAACCCACCATACCATTAGACCCTTGTACACGCACACCTGCCACTCGCCCAGCAAGGCTGTTTACTATGTTGGTAGCACGTGTATTTTGGATATCTGCTGATTTGAGTTCGGTAACAGATATGCCCAAGCTTTTCCTCTCTTTCTCAATACCAAATGCAGTTACCACTACTTCGCCCAATGTACCTGCGTCTGAAGCAAGTTTTACATCTACTGTAGCCTCTGCGCCTAAGGTTATCTCGCGCGTGCCGTATCCTAAGAATTGGAATACGAGGATGTCGCCTGTTGCATTAGGCACTTTGATTTGGTACTTACCATCTGCATCGCAAGTTACGCCATTGGTAGTGCCTTTTAGAGATACACTTGCCCCTGGTATACCTTCGCCTGTGTCAGCATCTGTTATCATCCCTGAAACAGTTCGTTCTTGGGCAAAAGCGAGCCCAATGGACACACACCATAGCAATAGTGTGTAGAGTATTTTTTGCTTCATGTTCATTAAAAAGGTTAGAAATTTGTTTGAAAAGATATTTTTTGTGCTTACAAACGTTAGCACTCGCAATAATAGGTTAGAACTATAATATAACCAAATTTTTTATTATAAATTAAAAATAAAAATCTAGTTTAAAATTAATGGGGTTTTAAATCGCACGTTTTCTTTTTGATGTGAGCGGCATTTACTACTCATAAAGATGTGTATTTGAAACCCAGACGGTAAAAACACTTTTCCCATGCTTGACATTATCCAGTTTTTTTAGATGACTTTCGCACTATCTAATCCATAATTGGGATAGACTCTTTATCTTGTTGTTACGGCTATAATTAAACATGCGCTGTTTCGTTCAATAGGTGTAGAAATTTTTTGAACGTTGCTTTTTGTGGTAGTAATTTCTATGCTTCAGTTTATAAGGTTCTTCGAAAATTATTTGGGTATCGAAAAAGAGGTATCAGTATTTATGCTATTAAAAATTATAAATCATAGCCTGCCTCAATATTAAGACAGCACTCACGAATAAAACCCGCTTAAAATGGCTATTATTTTTTCTCCTTTCATCAAAGAAATGCTATCCTACGCTACAAGTATAGCCGAATTATATGAGCATGGTGAGGTTACACCCACACATTTTATGCTGTCTTTGCTTAAACATCACAAAAATAGTGTCGCGACTGCCTATATAGAAAGTAAAATACACCTTGTTCGTTTGGTAGGCAAGTTGATAACTGAGCTTGCCTACTTGCCTACCGCATCTGCATCGCCTATATTGAATGACACGATGGAAATAGTGCTGCGCAATGGATATGACGAAGCAAAGGATTTTAATTCAGCCATTATTTTGCCTGAATACTTTTTCTTGGCATTATTAAAAATAACAACCTTTGAGGCCTTAGATTATGGGGAGGCAAGGGCGTTTATAGCCAGCAAAATGCAACTACTTCAATCGCAACATGAAGAAATCAATTGGACAAAACAAGAGGCACTGTTTCAACTATTGAAAAAATTGGATAAGCTATATGTGGATAAACAAATTAAATTGAAACCTTACCTGCACCAAGCCTGTCATGCACTTACCAATGAAATCCGTAGTTTTATATTATTGATAGACGAAACAACTCAAATGAATAAAATCACTCTCGAAATCATCGAAAATGATGCCTTACAAGAAGCCATTGCGCAAACTTTACGTTTTGTAAGCCACCGCAAATACCCACTCGAAGAGGCTTTTTTATACCATTATGATACAAACGACTGGACAAAAATAAAAATCAACCCAAAAGATATTATTATAGATACGGAAAACAATCATTACAGCGAAGTTTTAGCTTTGAGTTTAAGATAAATGGCATATTATTTGAAAAGATATAGTTGAGCATTTTTCAATCTCAATCTATTCGTATGAAAAAAATATGGCTTATTGCTTTACTTTTAGTAGGTGTGGCAAACCTGTCTTCTGCACAAACTGACACCACCAATACAAGTGGTGGCGGACTTTCCTCCGATGAGGGTATTACTATTTTGCCCGAAGAGGGAGAGTGGGGATTGGGCATCTCAGCTAATCCATTCTTTACCTATCTTGGCAATTTTTTCAACCAAGCAGGCACTAACAACTCGCCTGCCTTCGCCTACAGCCAAAACCCGTTCAACCAGCTTGCTTTATTTGGCAAAATGATAAAAGATGAAAACACGGCTTTTCGCGCACGTTTTCAATTAAATATTGGCTCAACAGGCGAAAAAGCCATCAGCGCGGAAAGTGTGCTTACACCTGACCCATTTAATCCTTCTTTTGTAACAGATGCATATAGCAGTTCGAATACAGCCCTTCTATTCGCTTTTGGTTTGGAGAAAAGACGTGGCGCAGGTCGCTTACAAGGCATTTATGGTGGGGAATTTTTGATAGGTTTTGCCTCCACAAAAGACAAATATACATACGGCAATGCGATTACAAAAGACTTTACTACTCCTACAACCCACGACTTTGGAGGCAATATCGTTGCGGCAGGAAGACGCAAAACAGAAGACAAATTTGGTAGCCGATTTATGGTGGGTGTGCGCGGTTTTATAGGTGTTGAATATTTCTTTGCACCCAAAATGTCTATCGGAGGTGAATTTGGCTATACTTTGGGCGTTATGACAGCAGGCAAGGGCTCTACTACTACTGAGGCGTACGATGTCACTACCACCGCGGCGCGTAGCACTACTTCGCAAGTTTACAACAACAATTTTAATAAAACATCAGCAGGTATTGGCTTAGATAACCTGAATGGAGCTATAAATCTTTTGTTTTATTTCTAAAAAATAAGTACTTATTTTACAAAAAGTCTGCCTCTGCTATTTGCATGGGCAGACTTTTGTTGTTCTAATTTTAGGCTTTTATATTCTCAGTTTTCCATGCTTGATAACGCGTGCTGATACGTTTAGACATCAGGTCATAGTTTTCCCAAGTATCTTTTACATGATAAAAGGAGGGCAGATTGGTTGCAAGTGTATCTTGATAATCTTTACGATACAGTCCACTTTGGTAATAATATACAGAGAAGGCATTGCCCTCCTCATTAAAAAGGTCTTCGCCCAAATGCCCATCCCACATAGCACTTAATAGCGAGCAACTTACCTCACGCCTATGGAAGCGAATAACCTGATGCGCCTCCTCGTCTTCAAAAATATCACTATATAATTCTTGTTCCAGCATCCAGCCCATAAACATGCCAATGTGTACGTATGCTTGCTCTATGGGCAACACAGCGGGAAATTGTCCTAAGAAATGGTGTTTGGCTTGGTCGTAAATGAGCATAAGTCAATATGTTTAGCGTACAAATATAGGCAAAATATAATAGGTGTTTGCTTTTTGCATAAAAAAAACGTAATTTTGGCTTTAAATCGTGAGTTTTTCTTTTCGAGTAGCAAATTAGCTGTTTTATCATTTGTGAGCGGCGTATGCTACTATATAGCTTTCTTAGCCATAACAAATTTCTAATAAGTAATTTACAATCTATACTTTTACACGTGCTTACTCTACAAAATATCAGACATAGTTATAATAACCAAGCCCCTACCCTTCAACTTGAAACATTTACGGCTCAAGAAAATGAACATTGGTTGTTACTTGGAAAATCAGGTTGCGGAAAAACAACCCTGCTACACATCTTGGCGGGTTTGCTGAAACCTTCCAATGGAGAGGTGCGCTTGCGCGGGCAGTCGTTGTATAGCCTAAAGCCAACCGAAATAGACCGTATTCGCGCAAGAAACATGGGCATCGTATTCCAGAAAACACACCTGATAAACACCCTTAGTGTAGCTCAAAATTTGGAAATTGCACAATACATGGCAGGACTTCCTACCAATCGCAAACGCATTGCCGAAGTACTTGAACAACTTCAACTTGGACATAGGCTGAAGCATTATCCCTCGCAACTTAGTGGTGGCGAGGCGCAACGACTCGCGGTGGCAAGAGCCGTATTGAACGCACCCTCTGTGCTATTGGCAGACGAGCCTACCGCCAGCCTTGATGACGAAAACGCAGGCAAGGTGATTGATTTACTGAAAACACAAGCCCAACAATACAACGCCATATTGCTTATAGCTACACACGACCAACGGGTGAAAAATAATTTTGAAAAGGTTTTAGCGTTGTAAATCAATATGAAATTCTTTAGGAAAAAATACATTCGTTATACTTTATGGAGTTTGCTCGCTATCTTTTTGATAGGGTTTATTTGGTATTTTGAGTTCATCGTCTATGGCATAGGGCAGGCAAGAGGGCAATTAAATATAGTCTGGAATACCCAAACCCATGAGGAGTTCTTGAAAAATGGACGCTACCATGACACAACAAAGCAAAAATTTAAACAAAAACTAGCCCTCATTCGCGAAATAAAAAACTTTGCAGTCAAAGAATTAGGCTTAAAAGGAACAAACAATTATGAGCGCGTTTATGACCAAAAAAATCGCGCCATCTTGTGGGCAGTTACCGCTTGTGAGCCATTTGAACTGAAGCCCAAAGAATGGGATTATGCCTTTCTGGGTATGATGCCTTATAAAGGATATTTTGACTCTACGCGGGCTTATTCGCTCAAAAAAGACTTGCAAAAAGAGGGGTATGATGTGAATATATATGCTCCCTCCGCTTGGTCAACTTTGGGTTGGCTGTCAGACCCTATCCTCTCAAATATGTTGCATTGGCAAGAAGGAGAACTTGCGAGCCTGATTATACATGAGATGACGCATGGCACTGTTTGGGTATATGGAGGGGTAGAATATAACGAAAACCTAGCAGATTTCATAGGCGAGCGAGGCGCAAAGCTGTTTCTTATACATAAGTATGGAAAAAACTCGCCTGCCCACAAACGGTATTTGCGCGATTTAGAAGAAGGAGAAAGGAGCTTTCAACATATTCTCAAAAGCGCGAAAAGGTTAGACAGTTTATATCAAACCTTTACGCCACAGCTTACAAAACAAGAGAAATTAACTAAAAAAGAAGCTACTATTAGAGATATAGTATTAGGATTAGCCAATTTAGAATTAACAAATACGCGCCGCCTCAAAAAATGGCTGAAAAACTTACCCAACAATGCCTTTTTTATGAACTTCAGGCGATATAGAGGCAAACAAGATTTATTTGAGCAAGAATGTAAAACTAAGTATGCTGATGACATTATTCAATACCTTGCCTACCTAAAGCAAAAATACGGAGTTTAATAATTATTTAAGTTTACAAATAGTTAAATTAAACTAATTTGAAAAATGTGCACTTCTATTTTTATAAATCAAAGTTTTTACTAAAAAAGTGTATATTTGCAACACAAAGCATATTATACCAAAGTTATCGCTCATGCTCATCGATTTCAACGCCTTGCCTGCCCATGCCAAAGTTTGGCTTTACTATATACCGCGCCAACTGACCGAATCAGAAATTGTGCTTGTAACCAATACACTGACTGCTTTTTGTATGCAGTGGATTGCACACGGCACGCCTCTGCAAACCTCTTTCCGCCTATTGCATGAGAAATTTATCGTATTGGCTGTCGATGAAGATGTGCATAATGCAAGCGGTTGCTCTATAGATGGCTCTGTAAAAATTATCCGAGAATTGGGTGAAAAACTGCAGATAGACTTCTTCAATAGGCAATTCGTAGCGTATTGGCACGCAGATAGGCTTGAAGTTGTACCTGTTTTGACATTCAAAATGATGAATATTGCGCCCGATACGTTTGTGCTTGACCAAACTGTAGCTACCATAGGCGAATTAACGCAACGTACACGTATCAATATTTCCGAAACATGGCTAAACCGATACACACAAGTGCTCGCTTAGTCAAATTTTAATTTACAATCTATTCTTTTTCACCCCTCTTCTCTTATGAGTTATAAAGGAAAAACCGTATTTATTACAGGTGCAAGTCGCGGCATAGGCAAAGCCATTGGACTACGCCTTGCAGCTGAAGGCGCAAACATTGTTATTGCTGCCAAAACTGCCGCACCACACCCCAAACTGCCTGGCACTATCTATTCTGCCGCTGAGGAAATAGAAAAAGCGGGAGGCAAGGCTTTGCCTCTTATTGTTGATGTACGCGAAGAAGAGCAAGTATATGAAGCTGTCAATGCTACCATACAAGCATTTGGAGGCATCGACATTCTGATAAATAATGCAAGTGCTATCCAGCTTACCAATACGTTGGAAACTGACATGAAACGTTATGATTTGATGCACCAAATCAATACACGTGGCACTTTTCTTACTACAAAGGCTTGCCTACCCTATTTGTTGAAGTCAGCCAATCCTCACGTACTCAATATTTCGCCTCCTTTGTCTTTAGACCAACGTTGGTTTTCACCACACGTAGCTTATACTATGGCAAAATTTGGTATGAGTATGTGCATTTTGGGTATGGCAGGCGAGTTTAAAGGCAAAGTTGCTTTTAATGCGCTATGGCCACGCACTACTATTGCTACCTCTGCGGTTGATATGTTGGGAGGCGAGAACATGATGCGTCAATCGCGTAAGCCCGAAATTATGGCTGATGCTGCGTGTCTTATTTTTCAAAAAGGAAAAGATTTTACCAATAACTTTTTGATAGACGAAGACTTTTTGCGCACAGAAGGTGTGATAGATTTCGCTCAATACGCCAACGTACCAGGTGAAAAACTGATGCCAGACTTCTTTATTTAATAGGATATATACCATAACATCAAAAAGACAATCTTATTCAGATTGTCTTTTTTTGTGCGTTTTTTATTTTGCCATACTTTCTATACTACCCATAAAGCGAAATTCCTATCAAATCAAGTCTAAAAAATATAAAAGAATGATTGGATTGAGCAGTTTTATATAATTTTTCATCTAAAAAGGTGTTTTAGGGATATGCTTCTTCATTTTGCAAGCTTTTAAATTTGATTTTATACTTTCTCTCTTATGCGTTATTTTGTTACGATGTTCGCCTTTACCCTCTTTGGTTTGCAAAACTTGTTTGCCCAAAATGAGGATGAATATTCATTTGACTTTGCCTATAAAGTGGGCAAAGAGGTGTATGCATTTAAGCTTTCTGCTCTTGAGATAGGCTTGAAAAATTTGCCTCAGGTTGTTAAAAAAACATACAACAAACAAAAAAGTGCAGGTGTAACAGCCTATTTTGCCAAAACCATGTATAAAAGCGCAGGCAAGAGCGAGATATACTACTGCATCTATGAGTTTCTGCCCGATAATGAGGAGAAAAACCAAATCATATACTTGTATGATGCTCAAGGCAAATGGCTCTATACGCTTTCATCTATACTCAAGTCAGATAAAGCCTTTTGGGATAATACGGAAAGCATTATACGCAAATATCTCCCTGAAGAGGAAGAAAATGATCTTTCGGATATCCCAGCTTACAAAATACAAAGCAGCAAAAAAGGAGTCCCTCCTTATCTCATAGAACTTAATTTGAAAACTCTGAAATCAATCTATACTCAAGACAAGGAGATGAAGAACAGCGAGGAATTTGGGATGCGGCTATTGCTTGATGCCAATAAGCAGGTAAGCAGCGAATACAAGTTGTTTGGCAGTGGCTCGGCTGTAAGCGAGCTTAACTTCTGCGCCCCTATATTTTGGAGGTAGTTAGCCAAATTAATGAAGTTGAATAACGCAGCCCTAAAGAAAGCTTGCAACCTTTGATTATGGGCTTTCTGTAGGGATATATTGGGCTAAAATTGAATATACAATACGAAATTGGTTTTGGGATATGACTTTTCGCTTACCCCACGTTTCACGTGGGGCTATTCATAATTCAACCCCATTCGGGGTTGTCTAAATCTCCCAAAACCACTTTCCGATGTGTATATCTATATTTACCTTTCAAAAATGCAGTTATGATAAAAAGCGTAAATTACTTTTAATCAACTATTTATGAGTTTTCAATTTCTTAAAAAATATCAATAAACGAAAAACAATACAGAGTAAAATAATATCTTCTATATTTTTTGCTTGCAAATAATTGATTAAAAATACGACAGGTTATTTCTTGTTAAACCAACTTCGCCACTTCATTTGCATTACACCAAAAAAAGCCTCGCGAAAAATGCCTACAGACATTTTCGACTTCCCGCGTGTGCGGTCAGTAAAGATGATAGGTACTTCTTTGATTTTGAACTTTTTACGCCATGTTTTGAATTTCATTTCTATCTGAAAGGCATAACCAATAAACTTAATCTTATCTAAACCAATGGTTTCTAAAACAATACGCCTATAACATTTGAAGCCTGCG
>JAYTNK010000110.1:0-9268 GCA_043748375.1 Cytophagales bacterium | reverse complement strand
CTATTTGAACATTGTAATCGGGTTCTATTTGTTCAGGGTCGCGCTTACAAGCTACGAACAAAAGAGAGGTACACATGAGCCAAAGAGTAACGTAAAAGGTAACTTTCATATACTTGAATATGTTTTTTAGGTTTGATGATGCAAAGCTAATTTTTATTTAGACTAATTCCAAATAATGCTAAAATAAAAATAAAAAAACTTGCCCCCATGCAAAAAAGGGCAAGTCAAGCAAAGTAAGCAAACAGTTGTGTGTTAATAGGTTGTATCTAAGCGCAAAAGCAATCGTTTTAGGTTCAATTTTTTTGCGGGAGGGGATTTATGTAAAAGGGCAGGCAAGGCTTCCGAAGCAGACAACGCCCCTCGGAAAATCATCACATTACCTATTCCGACTTGCTCAATAAGTGTTTCGGGTATATTTTCCAAGTCATCAGGCCTTTTTTCAGGCAAGATAAATTGAGTGCCTATTCCCGCATAACTACACAATAGCCTAAAATCTATCCTATCCGTATGAAACTTACGGCACATATCTTCTGCTACGGCAGACAGTTGCATATCGACTTGCCTACAACCTGTTGCTTCTGCAAATAGCGCAACATTCGCTTGTATGTCTTGCGCCAAGTGTGGCAAAGTAGGCAAGGCTTCTTGCAAAAGAGTGTACATTTGCGAAGCCTTAGCCCGTAATTTCAAGGTAGTGAAAGCCGTATTTGCCAACAAAGAGTCTATTTCTTGCGTGAGGGCAGGCGAGAGTTCACGCAAATAAATAACAGCACTTGCCTCCGCAATATCTTTAAGCGCGGACAACTGTTGGACATACAGCACGGTTTCGGTTTGGAGAGTAAGCATATTTCAATAGTAGATGATAAGATTAAGTTCTTTGGAAAGATTAATAACCCCTCCTTGTTGCGCATTATCAAAAATTAGCTCAAGCAACTGCTTTTTACCTTCCATGATTTGCATATTTTGTATTTTTTGAAGTTGTTTGAGGGTAGTAGAAAAGTTTTTTTCTTTTTTGTTGAGGGTGAGTTTTACTGATGTTAATTTTTGGATATTGAGTTTGTTCAGTCTATAATTTTTCGCATCAAGATTGTAAGTGGCTACTTTGTCCAAATCCACTACTTTTTCAAATTCCTGATTAGCAAAAGAGGGTGGTTCTACAAAAATGATAGGTTCGCCTGTATTTGTATTGGTAGTAGCCATACGCAAACTTTCCTTGCCTGTCCAAGTTGCTTGATACTTATGGGTAGGAAAAGGAATTTGCAACGTATCAAGTTTTAGCAATCCTTGTTTGAAACCAAATGCAAAAGGGCACAATTCATTGTTTTTCCAAGAGCTTCTTGGTTGGTAATAATGCCCAAATGCAATCGTATTTTGACGTGCTTCGTTGATATTCGTTATTTCTAAAATCTCCAAATAGAAATTCAAAAAAAAGAAAAAATGTCCTGTAGTTCCCTGCCCTTTATGGGGTGTTTTCCATTTTTCAGCAAGCGTAAGCCCTGCATTTTGGATTTTTTCGAGGTTTGCCTCGCCTCCTCTGACCATAATGAATATATGGTCGAGTTGCAAATGCAAGGAATCGTGTTTGATTTGCGCTTGTAGGCAAGCAGGCAAGCCAAAGAGTAAAAATAGCATAATTTTTTGCATATATTAGGATTGGATAGTGTCTAAATACAAGGTTTCTAAGGTAGGCAAGTCGACGTGCTGTGCCTCAAAAGATTTGAGCAAATAGCCTTGTTTCATGATGCCTATGTGCGTGGCTACTTGTTTGGCTCTGAAAATATCATGCGTAGCCATAAGCGTAGCCACGCCCTTTTTTTGGAGGCGCAAAAGCAAATTAGAAAACTCATGCGTGGCTTGTGGGTCTAAGCCTGACGTGGGTTCATCTAAGAGCAAGGCTTGGGCTTCACGTGCTAAGGCAAGGGCAATGCCTACTTTTTGGCGCATACCTTTGGAGTAATGTGCCACGCGCTTGGTGTGGGCATCTGTTTGGAGTCCCGCTTCTTCGAGCAAAGCCTTTAGCTGTGGTTGCGTGTATTTTTTCTTAGCCAATCCTGCAAAATACGCTAAGTTCTCTACCCCTGTGAGGTGTGGGTACAAAGTCAGGTTTTCGGGAATGTAGGCAAGGTATTGTTTGCTCTCAATGGGTTGGCGCGTTACGTCTATTTCTTTTACAAGCACCTTGCCTGCTGAAGGGGCGATAAAACCCAAGAAAAGTTGAATGGCAGTGGTCTTGCCTGCCCCATTCGCCCCCAAGAGGCAATATATCTCGCCTGCTTGTACGTGCAGATGCAGGTCTTGCAAGGCAGTAAAGTTTCCGTATTTTTTGGTTAATCCTATGGCTTGTAGCATATCAATAACAGTGGGAAAGATTAAAAAGAAGGAAATTGTGAATAGTCTTTTGCAGTTAATTTTTTGTTTTGCATAAATTTTTCTTTGAAATAGGCAGTCCAACGTTTTTCATAACTTTTCAACTGTTCTTGGAATTTCAGGTACGTTTGGGTGTCGGTTTGGGCAATGCTATTGAAGTGGTTTTGCAATAGGATAGCAGGCGAGGCATAGGCAAAGTATTGGGCAAACTGTCGTTGGGCAGAGGCTTTTTGGGCAAAACTTTCTTGAATGTCTTGTTGCAATTTTTGGTCATATTCCATTACCGCAAGGCGTTCATACCATACATCACGCCATTTTTTTTCTGCCTCATTTGTCTTGCGTGTCAGTTGTGGATTTTTAGCATAAAAAGCGTCTAAGATTTTGCTTTCTTCTTTTTCAGCTTTTCGCTCGGCTTGCCTAAGTGCATTGACATATACCACACGCGAAGGAACAGGATACAAATAAGTAGCCAATAAATGGGCAGTGCTGGGCAATACCACCGCAAACAACAACCACGCACCCAACAAAATAAGGGCATTGTTGGCAGAACTTCTGCTCCAAAGATTTACCCCAAAACCCACCGCAAACCAAAAAGCCATATAAAACGCTAACCCACACAACAGCCACGCCATCTCTGTCTTGCCTACAGGCACTGCGTAAAGGCTCAAACATATTCCCAACAAAAGGCTACACAAGGCAGTAAAAAACGCATATCGAAAAAGGACTTTTTGCGCCAACCAACGCCTCATGTCTATAGGCATAGCGCGAAGCACTTGCCATGTACCTTGTTCGTATTCAGCCGAGAGGATATTGTAGGAAGTGGCAATAATCAATAAAGGCAAAATAAAAACGCACACAAACACCAAATCAAATTGCCCTGTGGCTGTATGAAAGGGATTTTCAAAATGTTCATTGTCCTTGCTTACATTGACACTGCCTATGGCTACTTTGCTATAAAAGGGAAAAAGGTCGCTTTGCCCTGTACTTACCAACGCAAAAGGCGCGGGAGGCAAAACACCATACTTGCCTGCCCCACGAAACGCGCCTATAGGCAAGGGATTAGCGGGGTTGGTGTACCAAAGCGGTTCAGGAATGGCAGGACGCAATCCGCGCTCAATACTATCTAAGGCAAGGCTATTTTTTTCGTAAAAACGCTTTTCGCTTTGCTTTACTTCTTGTATAAGGGCTTTTTGTGCTTCTACGCGCTTGTAGCCGTTGTAAATAGCAAACCACATCAAGACAGCCAATAAACCTACTAAAATCCACACAAAAGTATGGGCAAACAAGGCTCTTAATTCAAAATATAAAAAGGTAAGCATAATTTCAAGGTTTAGGCAAGGTTGATTTGTATTCTTTGCGAAGCAATAAGCGCGAAAATGCCACTGAAGATACTCCAGCCCAATAACCACACGAACAAATGCACGCTGTTTTGCCAAATCTGTTGGAAGGTAGGGGCTTTGTACTCAAATTTTATGTTCTTTTTGAAAAACTCCTTATCTTTGGGAATGTAGTCCCAATCGCCAAATTTGGCATTGTCTTTCAAGTCATAATTGAGTTGGCGCACCATTGCAATCCTGTAGCGTTCTGCTTGTTGGGTAAAATGATGGTGAGTAGCCAAATCCGTTTGGGCAATTTGCATAGAAAGCAAGCGCATCAAAGTAGTAGGCGAGAGAAAAGCGGTAGTTTCGTAGGTGCTGATTTGCGCTTGATAGTGGTCGTATAGTTTTTGGAAGGCTTTGGCATACACCACCGTTTCGTGTTCCTCGCCTGCCTGCATAATCAATCCTGCATAATTGAAAGGCAATTTTTGTACGCTATCTACTTTGTTGGCTTTCAAGACACTATCTTGAAAGACTTTGGCGCGTTCTGTGAAAGGATTGTGTCCATCAATACCTTTTTTGAGATTTTCTTGGAGCGTTTTCTGAAAAGCTATAGCCGTTGGGGTAGGCGAGACTTCCTTGGCTACATTGACCATCAGGCGAGGCACTAACAACGCACCCACAATCCAAAATCCTAACAAACTCAACAAAGCTACTTGGCTTTGATGCGCCCATGCAGACACGCCCACAGTCGCAAAAATGAATATACTATAGTATAAAAGCAACCCTGCCCAAAGCAAGCCATACGCGCTCAAGTCGCTACTTTGGTAAGGGGAGGCAAGCAAAAAAACTAATCCCAACACAAAACAAGGCACAAGCAAACTCAACACAACCGCCCCAAGCCCTGCTATCTTGCCTGCCCCTAATTGTAGCCCCGAAACGCCCTGACTAAGCAACAGACGCAAAGTGCCTTGCTCTCTCTCCACCGAAAAAATGGAAAATCCAAACAACACAATCAACAAAGGAAACAAGTAAATCAACACAAAAGCAGGCGTAAGCTCCGCAAAACGCGCCAAATCGTTTTGGTCAGCTATCTGTTTGAACTTAGGCAAGTTCTGCTTGTGTGCCTCCAAAAATACCGACACGCCCAAATACTTGTCCAATCCATTGTCAATCAAGGACATCATAGCGACAGGCTTGAATGCATACGTGCCAAAATGTGCTGCGTTATGCGGGTTTTTGGGGGTTTGCGTTTCCCACGCTTGGCGCATTTCTTGGCTTGCCTGCTGTAGTTCTTGTTGGGCATTTTGGTAATACCGCCAACTCGCCCACATAGCAAAAGCTATCATACCTATCAATAAACCTGCTACAAGGCGCAAACGATTATCTCGTAGGGCTTGTATAAACTCTTTTTGGGCTATCTGTCTAATCATACTTTTGTAAATGCAACAACGTTGCAAATATAAGACAAAATTTAGAAAGAGATAGTTTCGTGTGATTTTTAATTTTTATTTAGCCTAAATACAAATAATTTAAAACCCTTCTAAATAGGATATAGCCTTGCAATATAGTTATGTGGAATGAGGTTAAATAATTCTATATGATGTGTTCTCTAAGGTTTTAGCGCGTTTAAAGTGTGTGCGGTGCGACATAATTTTGTTCTATAGCTGTAGCTGTACTTCGCTATCTCATTTTTCGCTCACCCACAACTCCGCGTAGTAGATGAAACAAAAAAAAAGAAAAAAAAGAAGGAATAACTATCTTTTTTCCTATCCAAAAACTCAAAGTCTTCCAAGTCTTTGAGTTTTTTTTATGCCAAACATAAAACTATGTTTAACGAATGTTATATTTTAGCTTGCAAATCCATTATTTTACACAACGCCACCCCTTAATTTTAAAAGCATATAACAAAAATAAACCTAACATAACAAAATCATAATATACATTTGTAAACTATAAGCACACTATTTACGTAATTTTGCGCTTTCAAAAAATAAATAAACAAATGCGTCTTATGAAAAAGATATACAAAACAATCCTCACGCTCTGTTTGCTCCTTGCCTACGGACAGGTAAGCTACGGGCAACTCAATGTATTTCAATTTACATTTGAAAATACTGAAACCTTTACCACAGATAATGCTGTAGGTACCCCCACTTTTTCCACACAAGGTACTCTTACTACGCCTAGTTATTTTGGAGGATCTACCATTAACGATTGTCCAACAACAATAGGTGATTCAAGAAGCCATGCTGGTTGGAATACAAATGATGGCTATCGCTTCACTGTAAATACCACTGGCTACTCTAATCTTAATTTTTCAGTTTGTATTAGAAGCTCTAGTACAAGCGTTGGTACATTCATCATAAGAGCAAGTTCAGATGGTAGTACATGGACTACTCTTGTTACTGCATTTACACCTAGTATAACTTTTGCAAGCTATAATGGTAATTTACCTGTAAGCTGTAGTAATGTTGCAAGTGTTTTTGTAGAAGTATTTAAAACAAATAATGCTGGAGCTGTTGGTAATAACATAAGAATTGATAATGCTACCTTGACGGGTTTTATTAATTATTACTATGCTGGCACAGGTAATGTAAACACACTTACAAACTGGGGAACCAATACAGACGGTACAGGCACAAATCCTGTAAACTTTACAACCGCAGGCTCAATATACAATATGCGCAATGCCACTACAGCTAATATGACTGCAAACTGGACAGTATCGGGTATAGGCTCCAAGGTAATAGTAGGTGATGGGACTAATCCTATTACTTTTTCTATTCCTGATGGAATGACAGTTAATAGCACTGTAGAAGTTGCTAACAATGCTATCCTCCAAACTAATAACACAGGCACAGTATCAGGCGTAGGCTCATTTACCCTCGCTTCAGGCGCGACACTTCGCACTGCCAACGTAAATGGCTTGAATTGTATAGGCGTAAGTGGCACAGAAACCTTTGCCACAGGCGCGAATTATGAATTTAATGGTACTGCCGAACAAACGACTAACTTTGGTGCAAATAACATGCTCAATAGCCTCACAGTCAATAACAGCGCGGGCATAAAACTATCTGAAAACATCACAGTAAACGGTACGCTTACCCTTACTATAGGCGACTTAGATTTGAATGGACGTAACATTACCTTGAACGGTACTTTGGTAGAAGATAGAGTCAATAATCATATCGTAAAAGATAACACAGCTACCACAGACGCTAATCAAGGGGGAAGCGTCATCTTTACAAGCGCAGTCAATACTGGTACAAGTGAATTGAAAGGCACAGGTTTGTACCTTAAAACTACTTTAGGTGCATACAACGTAACCGTAAACCGCAAGCATTACAGAGGTGATGGCGCAAGCAGGGGAGGCAAGGGCATCAAACGTATTTATCAAATCACCCCTGATGCACCCACGAATGTTACGAGCAGTGCTACCGAAATGCGCATCTATTATGCCAATGATGAATTGGCAGATGTTAGTGCGCCTTTTGTATTGTATCGTTGGACTTCTATCACAGGCTGGGAAAGTGGTAGTGCCTCAAGTGCTTTTGATGATGGGATAAATGGAACAATTCCTAATTATATACAAGCCATTAATGTCAGTGCCTTTTCGCATTGGACAGTGGGTTCATCAGGAAGCGCCCCCTTGCCTATTACTTTACTTTCTTTTGAAGGCAAGAGAATAGCGCAGGCAGGCGAGCCAACCGAAAGCGTAAAACTCACTTGGGCAACTGCTTCTGAAATCAACAACAAGGGTTTTGAAATACAAGTTTCCGATAACGCACAAACATTTAAAGCCGTTGATTTCATAGAAGGGCGCGGAAACAGTACTACAGTGAGCAGTTATCAGTTAGTATTCAGCAATCTGAATGATGGCTACTACCGTTTAAAGCAAATGGATTTTGATGGTAAGTTCTCGTATTCGCCCATTGTCTTTGTAGAGGGTTTGGCAGGCAAGGTATTGGTTTATCCCAATCCAAACAACGGTACATTTAAAGTCGTTTGTGGGACACAAACAACAGCGGACAAACTCGACTTGCCTGCCCGCCTACTGAACGCACAAGGTGTAGAAGTTTGGCGCAGTATGCAGACTGAAGTGAAAACGAACTTGCCTGCAGGTGTGTATTTCTTGCATACTGTAGTGGCAGGCAAGACCAAGGTAACAAAGGTAGTGATACAGTAAACAGTTAGCAGGGAACAATGAACAGTTAGCAATCCGAATGATGGCTATTATCGTTTGAAGCAAATGGATTTTGATGGCAAGTTCTCTTATTCGCCCATTGTCTTTGTAGAGGGTTTGGCAGGCAAGATGGTAGTTTATCTGAAAGTCGTTTGTAGGACACAAACAACGGCGGACAAACTCGACTTGCCTGCCCGCCTACTGAACGCACAAGGTGTGGAAGTTTGGCGCGGTATGCAGACTGAAGTAAAAACGAACTTTCGCCTTTTCAGGTGTTCTAAAAATGAATGGCAAATTTTAATTTTAACTCAAACTATCAATCATTCATTTTTCGACACCTGAAATAAAAAAGTCTGTGGATAGATAAACTTGAAAGCGTTTTTAGAACACCTGAAAAGGCGGAAAAATTATTGGCTTTATCTTTGCTAACAATTTAAACAATTTTACCCCATAGCATAACACACAACTTAGGCTACTTTATAATGTCGTTATCAAACTATGAGAACTATACAAGACATTATGCTCGATTTTGAGCAAACAAACGAGATAGTATATGAAGATTTACTTCTAATGGCTTCTGATTCCAAAACAAAGATAGACCTACTTCATCACATAAAGAAACTTCCCAATAGAAGTTTTGCCCAAAAACTTCTGTCAAAAGCGATAGAGCATCGTAAAAAGTTTAGATGGACTGAATTTGAATCTCAAATTGGTTGGATTGATAATCTAATCTTTTGTTCTTACATTCTGGGGTTGCACAAGGCTGTTGAAGATTGTTTGCTCATTATGGATGTAAAAAGCATAGACTTTGATACAGAATGTGGATTTGACACTGAATTGACTTTATTTGCAGGAATTGATGAAACCATTAAATTTCTTCAAAATACTTATGGTGCAGATTTCTCTGCACACGGCTATAAAAGGTTCGAAAACCTTGAGGAATATTTCTCAGAAGATAGGTGGTTGGAGTATTTGAGAGATTGAATTTTTTCGCCTTTTCAGGCGCTCTAAAATGAATGGCAAATTTTAATTTTAACTCAAAATATCAATCATTCATTTTTCGACACCTGAAATAAAAAAGTCTGTGGATAGATAAACTTGAAAGCGTTTTTAGAACACCTGAAAAGGCGAAAACTTGCATGCCCTATTTTTTATACAACCTATCTTTGAGAAAAGTGGTCAAATCCCTGCCTGACACTTCATTTACTACATTGATGTAGTCTTGTGTAGTAACAGTCTTTTTCTTAAATCTGGCTTGAAAGGTTTTGTGAATTTTCAAAAACATAGGGAAATTGTTTAGTTCTTGCCTGAGCTCGTTGATGACTTTCGCGCCTCTGTGGTAAATATCGCCATCAGCAAACATGTCTTCATTTACTTCTGGATTGCCCACTATAGGATA
>JAYTNK010000109.1:0-3523 GCA_043748375.1 Cytophagales bacterium | reverse complement strand
AAAGTGTTTTTTAGAAGCCTCACACCCTGCCCTCTCTCCATTTTGAAAGAGGAAAAGGTACTTTCGCAGGAACTCTAATGCTCAGTTAAAAATGCCTTGCCTACCCCAATAACTATAGGCAGACAAGGTGTTTTATTTATACTTTTTTACAGCAGAAGCGTTTCCTTTTGAGGCAGGAAAAAGGACTTTCACAAGCAATCTATTCGCCTATTCTGCAAGATGATTCCAGCCTTGTGCGGTCAGTTTGACGTGATTATTGTTTAGGGTATTCAAAAAAATGCCGTCTTCAGCAGGCAAGCAATAACCTATCGGTGTAATATTGGGGTTATGCTTCACTTTTTCAAAATCTTGTGGGCGCATAGTAAACAACAATTCATAATCCTCCCCTCCATGCAAGGCACAAGTAGTCGTATCCAAGTTTAGTTCTTGGGCAGTTTCCAATGCGGTGTCATCTATAGGTATTTTCTCTTCAAAAACCACCATGCCTATTCCTGATTGCTTACAAAGGTGCATAATCTCAGAAGCCAAGCCATCTGAAATATCAATCATGGACGTAGGCACAATGCCCAATTCTTGCAATTCATAAACCATATCGGTACGAGCTATTGGCTTGAGCTGGCGTTGAACAATATAGTCCTTCTTTTCTAATTCGGGTTGCATTTCAGGATTAGCAAGGAAAACTTGTTTTTCACGTTCAAGGACTTGTAGCCCTAAATACGCGCCTCCCAAATCGCCTGTAACACATAAAACATCATGTAATTTCGCGCCTGTACGATAGGTGATATTATCCTTGCCTACCTTACCAAGTATGCTGATAGAGATAACCAAGCCACTGCGCGAGGCAGTTGTATCGCCTCCCACTAAATCAATTTTATAATCTGCACAAGCGATTCTCATGCCTTCATAAAGTTCTTCAATGGCTTCTACTGAGAAGCGATTGCTCAACGCTACACCAACTGTTATGTGTAGAGGAGTACCGTTCATGGCGGCTATGTCCGATACATTTACAGAAACTGCTTTGTAGCCTAAATGTTTTAAGGGGCAATAACTCAAATCAAAATGCACTCCTTCTACCAACATATCCGTTGAGATAAGCGTGAACGAATCGCCCCCATAATCTAATACGGCACAATCGTCGCCTATTCCTTTTATGGTTTCGGGCAGGGCAGGTAAGATATTTTCTGCTATTCGGTCAATCAATCCGAACTCTCCTAACGCGGCGAGTTCGGTTCGGGTGTTATCTGTCATGTTTTTATTACGTTGGTTAAATTTTGGAACACTGTTTCCAGCGTTTTTTCTTCTTGTTGAAGAGCAACAAGCGTCCATTGTTGTTCAGTAGCTAATTGAAAAATAGCGGGGCGAACGTCTTGCGTACTGTCCGTGTGAATTTGATAACGATAATTGCCCAAGTTAACGAGCTTGCCTACCCCTGCTATTTTCAGCACTAAATCCTCTTGAATAGATTGTAAAAACTCTACGCGCAATATCATGTTGGCTTGCGCGAGCTGTTGCAAGTCGGCTACAGGCGCGTCAGCAATTATCTTGCCTGCGTTTATAATAATAGCGCGGTGACAAATAGCCTGCACTTCTTGCATGATATGAGTAGAAAAAATAATAGTTTTTTCCTTGCCCAATGTTTGGATAAGTTGTCGAATTTCTACGATTTGATTAGGGTCGAATCCTGTAGTTGGTTCGTCCAAAATAAGTACAGGTGGGTTGTGCAGTAAGGCTTGCGCCAAGCCTACTCGTTGGCGGTAGCCTTTGGACAGCATACCTATTTTTTTATTTTGTTCTTTGGTGAGTCCAGTCAATTCAATCATTTCACCTACTCTATCGCGTTTGCGTTTGCCCCATAAACCATGCAACTCGCCTGCAAAACTAAGATATTCTTTGACATACATATCTAAATACAGCGGGTTATGTTCGGGCAGATAGCCGATATTTTTGCGCACATCGCGAGATTGCTTATGCACATCAAACCCACAAACACGTACTGTACCTGTAGTGGCAGGCAAGTAGCCTGTCGCTATTTTCAAAGTAGTGGATTTTCCTGCGCCATTGGGTCCGAGAAAGCCGACTATTTCGCCTGTGTTAATGGTAAAATTGGCTGCATCTACAGCGTGTTGTTTGCCAAATACTTTGGTTAGATTCTCTACTTCTATCATGAGGTTATTTCTGCTTCTTTTTCTGGGCAAAGAGCCATTTGAGCAATTCAGGTTCGGTGTAGGCAAGTTTCCAACTATCGTGCCCTGTAGTAGAGTACTCCGTATAAGTAGGTTTTCCGCCTGCTTTTTCTATGGCTTTTATCATATTGCGCGAGCGTGAGGGCTTTACTACGCCATCTTTCGCGCCATGGAAAGCCCAAACAGGCAAGTTTTTTAGTTTTTCCGCCACTGCTTCATCACCTCCACCACATACGGGTACTGCTGCCGCAAATTTTTCAGGCAAGCGCGTTATCAAATCCCAAACAGCATATCCGCCCATAGATAATCCTGTAGCATATAGGCAATCGCTATCGACGCTGTATGTTTTTTCTATTTCAGTCAATAGTTTGAGGGCAATTCCCAAGTTTTTGGAGATGTCTTTGGGCTGTGTGTGGCTATCCAATCCCCAATCTACCTCTACCCAACGCGCCCCTTTTGGGCATTGTGGTACAAGTACAAAACAAGGTGATTCGACTCTGTTTTGTTCGTTTGTAAACAGTTTAGCTATATGTGTAAGCGGGATTTCATTATCTTCTCCACGCTCGCCTGCCCCATGAAAGAATACCACTAACGGATATTTTTGCTTTGGGTTATAGTTTTTAGGCTTCAACAAACGATACGGGAGCGAGCCTCCAGTATCCAAAAAGGTTAGTTTTTCAAAATCGGGATAAGCTGTTGCTACAGGTGTTTGCGCCAAGACGCATTGCCCCAAGCAGGCCAGCCATACACTATATATAAAACGAATCATGTTAATTATGGTTTTTGATTTTTATTTAACGGGCTATGTAAAGTTTGCCCACACCATGTTTAAATCCTTTGTCGGCACTTGTAGCGCGGTGTTCGAGGATTTGTCCTGCTTTTTTCATGATAACTTTGTAGAGATATACTCCGTTAGCGAGTTTTTCGCCATATTCGTCTGTACCATCCCATGCATAGTCGCTGAGGTTATTGCCTACGCGGATATTGCCCAATTCAGCGTGTGAGATTTCGCGCACCACCTTGCCTGCCACCGTCATAACTTGAATTTTAATTTCATCTGGAACTTGGTCGCCTGTAAGCGTAAATACAAAGCGCGTGCTGGTCGAGAAGGGGTTAGGATACGGCAATACATTGGTAACAGTACTTTCTCTTACCACCTCAAAATCAATCTGATAGGGGTCTGCAGCAGAAATATTGCCTACCCCATCAATGCCTTGCGCTCGAAGGGTGTAAATACCGCTTGCCAAGTTTTCGCGTTTGACATTAAGAAGTAACTTGCCTGTTTGATAATTCCAAGTAATATTAGCCCCGTTTACATCTATAGGCTCATAAGCCTGCCC
>JAYTNK010000108.1:0-1699 GCA_043748375.1 Cytophagales bacterium | reverse complement strand
AGTGTACACTTTTTTACAAGCTGAATTGGTATGAAAGCGAACCTAATGACTCTACACCCGCCTATAATTTTAAGCTCAAAGATTTGCTTTTGGAGATGCTCACAGAAGATATAGAAACTTTGGCTCAACAAGCCTTTCCGATACAAAAAGATTTTAGCAATATGTCTCAGATAGAAATTATCAATTACAATTCAGGTGCGTGGGATGCAGAATTTAAGTTTTTGGAAGAGGTAATTTATACGCGCTTTAGCCTTCATACAGGCACTGCTACGCCCTATAGAAGCGTATATGAAGTGCCGTTGCCTCGCTTAGCACCTTACTCGACTTTGGGGCGTTTGGTAGAAGAAAATGGTTTAGGCTTTGAAGAACGAGTTGTTTTGGCGTTGACAATGGCGGTACATTTGCGCCCACAGTCCTTAGATGAGTTTTTTACACGAAATCAAAAATATGACCGCACTTATTCGGAAGCAGGTGGGCTGAAAGGCAAGTTTCATTCGGGCTACTTGCCTACTTTAGAAACCGCTACTTTCCTGCTGGCAGGCAAGGACATCAGCAAGCGCATACAGCTGTCGCATTATATTTTGGGGGAGGCAAGTTTTTTTATCAAAAATAATGTCCTCAAAGTGGAGGTAAAAGAAGCTACCGAACCTGTGGGTGCGGGGCAACTTGTGATGTCAAACGAATATTTGGCATATCTGACAACAGGTAAGCGTTTCAAGCCCAACTACAACCATAACTTTCCTGCTGAACTTCTCACAACTGAACTCGAATGGAAAGACCTTTTTTTGGAAAAGGAAACATGGGCAGAAATCCAAAATATCGAAACGTGGCTTGCCTACCAACCGCAAATCATGCACGATTTAGGACTGAAAAAACATTTGAAATTGGGCTATAGAGCCTTATTTTATGGGAGTTCAGGTACAGGCAAGACGCTCACTGCTACGCTTTTAGGCAAGCACTTAGGATTAGATGTATATAGAGTAGATTTGTCAATGATAAGCTCAAAGTACATAGGCGAAACCACCAAAAACTTGGCGCGACTGTTTGATATGGCAGAAAATAAAAACTGGATTTTGTTTTTTGATGAAGCTGAAAGTCTTTTTGGGAAGCGAAGCCAAAACGTAGAACGTGCTACTGATGCGTACTACAACCAAGAAGTAGGTTATTTGCTTCAACGCATTGAAAATTATGATGGACTCGTGATATTGGCTACCAATCTTTTGGATAATATTGATACAGCTTTTATGCGTAGGTTTCAGTCGTTGGTGTATTTTCCTGTACCAAGTGTGGCACAACAGTTGGCACTTTGGCAAAATATTTTTGCAGTCGGTTTACCTCTTTCCAAAAATGTGAGCCTCAAAATACTCTCTGAAAAATATACGCTCACTGCCTCCAATATCACCAATGTATTGCGCTATGCGACTATCAAAACTTTGCAAAAGCAAAACAAAAGTATTAGTATGCAAACACTCACAGAAGCTATAGAAAAAGAACTGAAGAAGGCGAATTTGCGCGATAAAGTAGGATTTAAAATGTAGCATAGGAAGATGACGATTTAAGGTTTTTGATTTTCGATTACAAAATGTTGATAATCAATATTTTGTAAATTTGAAAATGACACTTTATTGCCCTCAAAAAGCGAACAGCAATTAGTGAGTACAGGCACTTGTTTAAAAGCCTTTTTACTGAATGGTTTAGG
>JAYTNK010000107.1:0-5532 GCA_043748375.1 Cytophagales bacterium | reverse complement strand
CGATTCACTTTTGGCGGGTTATACCAAAGTCGAGCTTGCCAATTTAAGCGACAAAGATAACCGTGAATATATATGGACGTATCTTATTGATAAAAAAGTGCTTTTTAATGAAAGTTCTCAAGTTAAAACTGCGTACTTGGGCGAACGCCCTTACATAGCCGAAATCAATAAGAAATGCCCTGGTCGTATTGGGCGTTGGATAGGTTGGAAGATTGTACAAAAATACCAGAAGAAATTTCCCCAAATGCCTTTCCAAGCCCTCATGAGCAAGCAAAACGCTCGCGAAATTTTTGAGGGTTCGGGATATAACGGGCAATGAAATTATACAAACGTTTGTCAAATCAAAAAAAACGCCTTACCTTTGCAGGCAGTTACTTTTAACTTAATCCCCACCTTACAATATCATGGCAAAAATCAAGGTTGCTATCAATGGCTTTGGACGTATTGGGCGTATCGCCTTTCGTGCTTTATTGCAAAAAGACAATGTAGAGGTTGTAGCTATCAATGACCTCACCGACACTGCTACCCTTGCGCACTTGTTGAAGTACGACTCGGTGCATGGGCGTTTTCCTGGTACAGTTACCTTTGACAAAGAAAACCTTATCGTGAATGGCAAATCCATGCGCGTCTATGCAGAAAGAGAGCCTAAAAATCTCCCTTGGGCATCTTATGGTATCGATGTGGTGTTGGAGTCTACAGGTCGCTTTGTTGATGAAGCGGGCGCAGGTGGACACCTTATTGCAGGTGCTAAAAAAGTAGTTATTTCTGCTCCTGCAAAAGGCGAAATTCCTACAGTAGTATTGGGTGTGAATGACAGCATTCTCACAGGAAGCGAAACAATTCTTTCAAATGCTTCTTGTACAACGAACTGCCTTGCGCCTATGGCGAAGGTTTTAGACGAAGCATTTGGCATCGAAAAAGGCTATATTACTACTATTCACGCTTATACTCAAGACCAACTGTTACAAGACGGACCCCACACTGATTTGCGCAGAGCGCGTGCCGCTGGTCTTTCTATAGTGCCAACAAGCACAGGTGCTGCAAAAGCCGTAGGCTTAGTATTACCTCACCTCAAAGGCAAGCTTGACGGCTTAGCCATGCGTGTGCCTACACCTGATGGCTCGCTTACTGACCTTGCCGTAGTTTTGAAAAGAGAAGCGACAGTTGCTGAAATTAACGCGGCTATGAAACTTGCCTCTGAAACTACTATGAAAGGTATTTTGGAATACACTGAAGACGAAATCGTATCGGCTGACATCGTAGGCAATCCACACTCATGTATTTTTGACTCAAAACTTACGGCTGCTAATGGTACGCTGGTAAAAGTAGTGGGCTGGTACGACAATGAGTATGGCTACTCTTCTCGTGTAGCTGACCTTATAGCAAGAGTTTACTAAGTATATACCATATTTATTTTGATAAAAAGCCGTTTATTTAACGGCTTTTTGTCTTTTTTCTAAACCAATCGTTTATTTAACGGCTTTTTGTCTTTTTGCTAAACTAATCGTTTATTTAACGGCTTTTTATCTTTTTGCTAAACTAATCGTTTGTTTAACGGCTTTTTGTCTTTTTTCTAAACCAACCGTTTATTTAACGGTTTTTTGTCTTTTTGCTAAACTAATCATTCGTTACAAAAACCTACTTATGAAAAACCTACTTGCCTGCCTGCTCCTTCTTTATAGCTTTGCGATACACGCACAAACCCCGTTTACTTTTACGCTTCAACACAAGTCGGAAACGCTATCTTTACGCGGGTTGTGTGTGGTAAGTCCGCAAATTGTGTGGGCAAGTGGCACACAAGGGACAGTTTTGCGTACTCTAAACGCAGGCAAGACGTGGCAGAAAATTGCGCCACAAGGCTATGAAAAGCTGGATTTTCGCGATATACACGCCTTTGATTCGCTTCGCGCTATCGTTATCAATGCTGGCTCGCCTGCCTATGTGCTGTGTACGCAAGATGGTGGCAAAACATGGACAAAGGTATATGAAAATACACACAAAAGTGCGTTTCTTGATGACCTCGCTTTTGCTGATAATCAAAATGGACTTGTTTTTGGTGATACAGACTCTACAGGCAAGTTTCTTACTTTGCTTACCACAGACGCAGGCAAGACATGGAAAACGAACCAAAATTTTTTCCCTACTCCTCAAGGAGGGGAAGCAGGCTTCGCTGCAAGTGGTAGCATTTTGCACTATCGAAAAAACAAAATATGGCTCGCCACAGGTGGAGGCAAAACCTCCCACGTGTTTTATTCTACCAACGCAGGCAAGTCATGGGAAATCCAACAAACCCCTATCTGCGCAGGCAAGGAGGCGCAAGGCATATTCTCACTCGCCATTGGACGAGGCAATAACTGGGTGGGCGTAGGAGGCGATTATACGCAAGCCGATAGTCATCTGAAAACTTGTGTTTACACCGCTGATGCAGGCAAGTCTTGGCGTGAGAGTGCGCAACCGCCGCGTGGCTATCGCTCAGGCGTTGGCTATGTGGCAGGCAAGGTGTTTGTATGTGTGGGCACATCGGGTAGCGACTTCTCCGCCGATAACGGCAATACATGGCAAGCACTCAATAATCATAACTTAAACGCTATTCGATTCGTGCAAGGAGGCAAGATAGGCTGGGCTGTCGGAAATAACGGGCAGATATTTGTGGTGAACGATTAGATGGCTTACGGAATTTGGCACAAACAAGAGGCTACCCTTTCGGACAGCCTCTTTTCGTTTTATCTTACTTATCGCGGTCTGTAAGCCATTTGGCTATGGTAGGACCGAGCTCTTTTTGAGAGCGCGCTCCTGTAAATACGCCAATATGTCCACCAGGAAATTCATATAATTGCTTGTCTTTGCTACCGATGAGTTCATTAAACGGCTTAGTCGCACTTGGAGGGACAAGGTGGTCTTCTGAAGCATAGATAGTAAGGGCAGGTTGTGTGATATTTTTAAGATTTACAGTATGTTCGCCTATTTGGAGTGTGCCTTTTACGAGTTTATTTTGTTGATACAAGTCCTTTATAAACTGTCGGTACGTATCTCCAGCTTGGTCGGGGAGGTCATTTATCCATTTTTCCATGCGCATGAAGTTCATAAGTTTGTCTTCATCATCAAGCATATTAAGGAGGTTACGTTGTTTGCGCACTTTCAGCATGGGTTTCAACATTTGAAAGCCCATATCCAAGAATGTGCCTGGTATCAATCCGCCAAAACCTTCCACAATAGCGTCCACGTTGAGGTCTTTAGCCCATTTGAACAATAAGCCATCTTCTTTTGAAAAGTCAATAGGCGTTACTAAAGTAATGAGGTTTTTTATTTTTTCGGGGTGAATAGCCGTATAAATCGCTGAAAATGTGCCTCCTTGACATACGCCGAGCAGGTTCACTTTTTCTATATCATTCGCTTCGCATATATGGTCAATTGCTCCATCAAGGTATCCGTTGATATAATCGTCCATCGTAAGGTAGCGGTCATTGCGCGTAGGATAGCCCGTATCCAAGACGTAAATATCGATGCCTAAGCTCAACAACTTTCGCACTAAACTGCGGTCGGGTTGCAAGTCCATCATGTCGAAACGATTGATGAGGGCATAAGAAATCAAGAGGGGCGTTTGGACGGTGGCAGGCGAGTCGCGTTTGTATCGGAACAAGCGCACAATATCTTGGCTCCAAACCTCGTCCTTATCAGCAGTGCCGACTTCGACGCTGTCCATTTGATTGAATATCTGCGCTCCTTTAGAGATTTTTTGCTGTGTTTGCGAGAATTTTTCCGCGAGTTCTAAGAAGGGATTGTGCATTTTTTATTTTTTGATTTGCGATGAGCGTTTGGCTATTTACTCATCAGGTTTCGTACTTAATTTGCTTTACTTTTTGGCAGTAGGTTTTTTGGTAGCCGTAGTTTTGCTGTTTTGTTGTTCGGTAGCGGTTTCGGTCTGCGTTGTTTGTTTTTTCTGTTTGAGGGCGCGAATTTCGCGTTTTAGCTCGTGTACAGTTTTGTTGAGCGCGTCCATTTCTGAGCGTGGCACTACAGGCAAGGGGGCAAGCATGGATTCCATTTGTTTTTGCAAACTGCCTTTTATTTCGAGTCCAAGTTGAACAACCTTTCCTTGTAAAGTTGCGTATTCACTGCTTCCGTATAGCCCGATGGTGTCAGTTTCCATGGTATCTACCCAAAGATTGTAAAATTCGTCAAATGGCATGGCATCTAAGTTTGTACCTACTTTTTGTGCCACTTGTTGCATGGTTTTGTCCATGGCTTTCTTGCCTACTTCGTAGGTAAGGTGTTGCATTTCAGCCGATTTGATATAATATTGAGCGAGTTTATCTTGAGTTTGCATCATCATGCTCGACATTTCCTTTTCGCGCCCTGCGGGGGCGGCGGTAAAGTATGGGTTCATGAATTTATGAAACTGTTCTGTGAAGTTTTGATATACTTCGGAAATATTTTGTAGACCACCATTCAAAAACGCTTCGGGTTTAGGGAATTGCGCCATTGGGTTGTCTGTCATATTTTTCATTTGAGGGAAATACTCCAGCATCGATTGGCTATACTGTTGCATTTGTTGCGAGAAGTTTTGCGATTTTTCGGGAGTCATAAATTGGAACATACCGTCTAATACTTGTTTGTATTGGTTGGTATCAAACATCCCCATAAGTTGTTCCATAGATACAGGTGTTGCGCCTTGTCCACCTTGCATCATTTTTTGCGCCTTTTGCCACATATCCATCATCTGCATATAGGTTTGGGCGTTGTTCATCATATTGCTTATGTTTGGAGGCATTTGCATGAAAGACGGGGCAGCTTGTTGGTTTTGGTTGGGCATGATGCTTTGCAAACCGCGACTGATATTCTCATACCAATCTTTGCTCATCTGCATAAAGTCGGGAGGACTTGCTTGCTTTGGTTGACTACCTTGTGTAAAAAAATCCATCAGGCGTGTACCTGTTTGTGCTTGTGCGTCCATCCATTGCTTCATCATGTCGGGCATTTGCTGGGGTGCTTCTTTTGCTTTTATAGAGTTGAGCATCGTGTCAGCGAGGCTTTTTTGGTTATCGAACCAGCTTTTATAAAGCTCTACCGATTTGCTCATCGCATCGTTGCTTTCAAACGAGTCTTTGATTTTGCCTGCTATTTGCGATTGCGTACTCATCCACGCCTCGAAAAAATTTTTAGTACTGTCCATCAGAAATTGACGATTTTTAATTGTGTGCAAAGCTAATCGAAATATATGAACAAACCAAATAACCGCTTTTAAGCGGTACTTAAAACGTTTACGGCTATTTCAAAAACAGGCTCACATTCTATTATGCCTACCTACCAAAATCAAGCATCGAGCAAGCAAGTTTTAAACTTGCCTGCCAAAACCAAGTATCGGGTAGGCAGATTAAACGCATCAAAATAAAAGCCCCCCCAATTTCATTGGGGGCTATTCAAATTTGAACTTCTAAAGAGGTTCGGTAAAGCACAAGCAACACCTTCAGGTGTTGAATTTACGAATAGCCCCCAATGAAATTGGGGGAATGGTAGCAATTTTCACACATT
>JAYTNK010000106.1:0-7879 GCA_043748375.1 Cytophagales bacterium | reverse complement strand
GGTAATCGTATGTTTATTGCTCGCAATCGCCTCCAAGAAACAGTGCGCAACCAGCAACTGCTCGCCCTTATGCAAAAACAGCAAATCGTTTATCAAGTTTGTAGGAGTTATGTTTTGTTGGCACAACAAAAACAAATATACAAACTTTATGAGCAAGCTGTAGAACTTTCTGCCAAACGGTTGCAAGTGGCGCAAGATAGGCTGTCGGTAGGCAAGGTAGCCAAAACGGAGGTTTTACGCGCCCAAGTTGATTTGAATGCTGATAAATCACAGCTTCTACGCCAAAACCTTGCCATACAAGATGCCAAAATAGTACTGAATCAGTTTTTAGGGCGAGATGCCAATACCTTGTTTGAAATTTCAGAAACCATCAACTTGCCTGCCCAAACGTTGCAAATAACTGTACTGCAGCAAGAGGCAGAAACTAAAAATCTTGCCTACCAACAGCTACAGGTTGAGCAAAATCTGAATGCTTTTCAAGGGAAAGAGCTACAAGGCGAAAGACAACCTCAAATTGACCTTCGGGCAGGTTACAACTATAGTAGCTCAAGGTCGCAAGCAGGTTTTTTGTTGCGCAATCAAACATACGGAGGGCATTTTGGCGTGAGTTTGTTTTATCCTCTATTCAACGGCTATGATTTGCGCAGACGTATGCAAAATAATCGTATCCAAGCTGAAGGGCTCAAAATAGAACGTGGGCTTATTGCCCAAACGATTAACCAAGCCCTTACACGTGCCTATACACGCTATAAAATTAGCCAAGAACTATGGCAATTAGAGGACGAAAATGTAAAAGTAGCCCAGCAAAATTTCGCCCTTGCCCAAGACCAAAACCAATTTGGCTTTACAACAGCCCTAGAATTGAGGACTGCGCAACAAAATCTTACGCAAGCCCTTACGCGCCAAACAACCGCGCAATATGAAATACGTTTTACAGAAGTCGATATGTTATATTGGGCAGGCAAGTTAGAATAAAAAAGGACAGGGGGTCTATCCTTCCCCCTGCCGGTTTGCTCCTGCTGGACTCGAACCAACGACCCGATGAGCCTCAATCTTCTGCTCTACCAACTGAGCTAAGGAGCAGATAGTGGTCGTATCTTGCGATAAACACACTTCATTATTCTTGGTTTTGCAATTATGAAAATAATAAATTGAGCCCTTTGCTCTGCCACTGAGCTACAACCGCGTAAAATTTAATAACCTCATGTTACTTTGAGCGGTAGGTGGGATTCGAACCCACGCACTAGGGTATGTTTCATAAAGATACCCAAAAATAGTTAAATCTAAAGCTATGAAGCGAAACACTCAGGCTAAAAGCAAATAAAATAACGTGATGGCTTGGGAAGCCATACACCTATTATTTGCCATTCTTAAGCTGAAGCGAAGACTAAGACTAACTTCGACAGCAAAGGTAGGCTATAATATTTATAAATACTAATTTATTATGGTTTTTAGAAAGTTATTACGGAAAGTTGCATAATAATCCCTTTACAAAACGAGTCATGTTGGTACAACCCTTAGGGTGTCGTGACGTAAAGTACTCATTTTGAATACTTTGCGTCACGACACCCTAAGGGTTGTATCTCTCTCAAAAAAACAATTTAGCCTAATTCCCGCTATAACTTTCTAAGAACCAAAATACTTTTGTAAAAAGACTAATAAAACAAGCATGAGTATCTATTTTCCTTCAAAATGCGCTTCGCGTTTTTCCAAAAAGGCCTTCATACCTTCATGATAGTCAGACGTGTTGGCGGTTTGTCCAAAGTGTGTGGCTTCTTTCATGTAGCCCGCTTCGAAAGTACTGTAAACTTCATTTACAGATTTGATAACCATAGCCACAGCCACAGGGCCTGACGAGGCTATTTTTTTCAAGATTTCTCTTGATTTGCGTATCAATTCCTCATGCGAGGTTACAATATGATTGATAAGTCCTAAGTCGAAGGCATCACGTGCTGAAAGCATATCACCCGTCATAATAAGTTCAAGTGTTTTTGCTTTGCCAATACTTTGTGTGAGGCGTTGCGTGCCACCAAAACCAGGTATAGTGCCGAGTCGTACTTCAGGCAAGCCAAATTTTGCATTTTCGACGGCTACTCTCATGTGGCAGGCAAGGGCAAGTTCACATCCTCCGCCCAATGCGTAGCCGTTGATAGCAGCTATAACAGGCTTGGGGCAGTTTTCAATCATACCATATACGTCTTGTCCGTTTTGAGAATAGCGTTTTGCACCCAATTCATCGAGTTCTACAAGTTCGGCAATATCAGCCCCTGCTACAAATGCTTTTGTGCCTTCACCTGTGATGATAACACTTTTAATATCAGGGTGGCGGATAACCTCAAACATTACTTGGCGTATCTCTTCCATCGTTTCAGTATTGATGGCATTGTGCTTCGAGGCGCGCATAATGGTTATCGTGCCAATACCTTCTTGGATGGCTAATGCAAGATTTTTATACTTTGTTTTTTCTTTTACTAACATAGATTTTTCAGACTTTTATGGTTTTATAAACGCAAAGGTAGATAAAAAAAAGAAAAAGCAAACGTTTGAACAACCACGTTGCAGAAACAATGTGCTATAAAGCAAAACTATAAAACATTGTTTGTGTATTGCAAGGTTTTTCCTTTTTTTCTATATATTTGCGCCATGTTTACTCATACGCACGAAAATAACCTGCTGATTATCCATTTTCAGGAAAATCTAATCATGCCCACGCTTGATGCGGACTTGCAACAAGCCATTGAAAGTTGTATTGAACAAAGTACAATTCACTGCATTATTGACCTCGAAAGCGTGCAATATGCTAATAGTTCAGGTATTGGAATACTGATGCGTATTTTGGCTAAATTCAGGAACGTAGGGGGCGAAGTGGTCTTAGTAAACCCTTCCGCACATCTTCAGAAACTGTTGATTATCACAAAGCTAAGTGCTATTTTTACTGTTTCAAACACTATAGAAGCGGCTACTAATGTATTGAAAGGGTTATAAGCAATAGTACTTTGACGCAAAAAAATAACGTATTTATTGGGTTATATATAAGCGTGCTTAAGGTACTAATGAAAGTTTGTACCCTAAACTCGAATATGTATAGGCAAAAATATTTCTTAGACTTGTAAAGTACTTAAGAATATACTGTGGTTTTTTTAAGTATTTGATAATCAAGTATTTAAATTTCAGCGTTTCACGAAGAGTTAAACCATTAAACCATTTTTATTTTGTTATCTCAACTATGCAAAATTAAAAAGATGTAAAAAACAGTTGTTTCTATAATAGACTTCCTGCGAAAGTACCTTTTTCCTCTCTCAAAATGGAGAGAGGGCAGGGTGTAAGGCTTCTAAAAAACACTTTCGCAAGAAGTCTAATAAATCGATTATCAATTACTTATAATTAAACAAAATTTTCCAACATACTCTTAAGACTTATAGACTTGGAATCTGAAAGCCATTTTTCAAGGCGTATAATATTAAGCCATTACTTACTCACCTCACTTATGCACGTTCATATCCTTTTAGGCTTACAATGGGGCGACGAAGGCAAGGGCAAAATCGTGGATTTTCTCGCGCCTCGTTTCCAAGTGGTCGCTCGTTTTCAAGGCGGTCCTAATGCAGGACACACCCTTGAGTTTGATGGGCAGAAGCACGTCTTGCATCAAATCCCATCAGGTATCTTTCGCCCTGAAATCAAGAATATCATTGGTAACGGTTTGGTAATTGACCCTGTAGTGTTTCAACATGAGATAGAATCTCTTGATAAGTACAATCTAAATGTAAAAGATAATCTTTACATTTCTAAGAAAGCGCATCTTATCTTGCCTACCCATAAGCTACTCGATGCCGCTTACGAATCGCTGAAAGGGGATAAAAAAATAGGCTCTACATTGCGTGGCATTGGACCCGCCTATCAAAGCAAGGTCGCACGTGAAGGTTTGCGGATAGGTGATATTCTTTCTCCAAATTTTGAAACAAAATATCAAGAATTATTAGAATCGCATAAACGCATTTTAGAATATCTTGAATATCCTTATGAAATAGGCGAGGCTGAAGCTTTGTTTTTTGATTCGCTTGCTTTCATTCACGAAATGCACGTTACGGATACCGAGTATTTGATAAACGATTGCCTGAAAAATGGAGATTCTATCCTTGCCGAAGGCGCACAAGGCTCTTTGCTTGATGTAGATTTTGGCTCGTATCCTTATGTTACCAGCTCCAGTACTATTTCAGCAGGTGCGTGTACAGGTTTGGGTATTGCCCCCAATAAAATAGGCGAAATATTTGGTATTTGTAAAGCCTACGCCACAAGGGTAGGAAGCGGGCCATTTCCCACAGAACAAGACAACGAAATTGGCGAAAAATTACGTCAAATAGGGCGCGAATTTGGAGCTACCACAGGGCGGAAAAGGCGTTGCGGATGGTTAGACTTGCCTGCCCTGCACTATACATGCATGATAAACGGCACAACGCAACTACTGCTCATGAAGTTTGATGTATTAAATACATTTGCAGAAATACCCGTTTGTACGCATTATGAGTTACCTGACGGATCGATTACTGACCGTGTACCGCACTGCCTTGTAGATACCCCTGTAAAACCTATTTACAAAATCATGAAAGGTTGGCAACAAGACCTTTCTCATGTGCGTAAATTTGAGGATATGCCTGTAGAATTGCGAACATACATCGATTTTATAGAGGAGAAAACACAAATTCCCGTTTCTCTCGCTTCTATAGGACCTGACCGCACCCAAACTGTAGTGCGCGGAGCATTGGCATAAACATCGACTTCTTGAGAAAGCATTTTTTTGTGAAATGAAGGTGTTTTCGCAAGAAGTCTAAAAATCTACTGCTAAAATTTTCACTCCCATGATAATGGCAAATCCTATTTTGCGATACTGTTTTTAAGTATCGGTTCTTGAAAGTTATGGCAGAACTACTGAACAAAAGGCTTGAATTTGGAAAGCATAGCCGAATTAATCAAACAGCAATAAATAAGTGTAAATAACCAAAAAATAAAGTATTTATGGACTTACAAGTCGCTTTCGAGCAAGCCCTCACTAAATCAAAACAAATTACAAAACAACCTTCTACAGAGCAACTGCTTAGGTTATACGCGCTTTATAAACAAGCCACTGAAGGTAATGTAACAGGTACGCGCCCTAGTATGTTTGATTTTAAAGGTCAGGCAAAATATGATGCTTGGGCAAAAGAAAATGGTAGTACGCAAGATGAAGCAAAACAAAAATATGCGGACTTAGTTGAGTCCTTGTTATAATAATGCCATGTACAAAGCCTGTTCTTGCCTACGTAGGCAAGAACAGTTCTTATAAATTGTGCGCTATCTCGGCGACTGCATGGACATTAACGTCAGCCCAAATATCTTGAGGGCTAATGAATCCTAATGCATTGTATTGAAAATCAATGCCTATTGCATGAAAGCACTCATATACCAACTCAGAACACATATAGGCACGGTCGCGAGATGCTTTTCCCTCGCCTATGCGAATGCGTTGCATGATGCGGCGTATTTCGTCAAGATCATAAGGTTGGGCTATTTGGTCTAAACCAAAATTGACAAGTGCGCGCGTATTTTCTTCCGTAAGTTGGGTGTGCCGTGCAACCACAAGACGTGCATTGGGCATAATTGCATCTTGTTCTATATCTTCTGCTACTCCTTTGATGTAGCGAGAAACGGGAATAAGGCGGACACCAAAACTTTCCACACTTTCTAATAATAAGATACGGTCTAAGTTATCTATTTTGAATACTATCCCGATATGACTCCAAATAGATTGTGTAACTTCGCGTATCAGCATAGAGATGTCATCATCACCTGCATAAAACAATAAGTCGCCAGCTTCTACGTGTTCGCGCAAAGCGAGATATTGTACTTTTGGAACTGTTGCAAGGTCTTCTAAAGTTGCCATAATAAAAAAAGTTTTTTTTATTCAAAAATTTATAAGCATTTGTAGGCAAGCCTTTAAGTTTATGCTCATCTCTAAGGAATGAAAAATAAATAACATGAGCTTTTAACCTTAGTAAAAGACTGACAGGCAATTATTTAATAGCGTACCTCGTACTTCTTATTTCGTACCTCTTCCTAAGTAGGTTACCTTGTATTATTTATATACGAATCTCAAAAAATTATGTGGTTAGATTTACTCGTTAAAATTAGAATATTATACGGAGAAGTGGAAACAAACCCACAAAAAGCAGTACAAATGCGTGCATTAACTACGCAACTTCCGATGGAAAGCGAGCCTTTGCGCCTTGCCTACCAAGCGGCAGGTAAGGCACTCGAAGCACGCGAAACATGGTTACCATGGGAAAAATTAGCCTGTTTTAAAGAATCCATGCAGTTATTTGCACAAGCTATAGCCCAAAATCCTATCCAAATAGAGGTTCGGTTTTTGCGTTATACTATTCAATATAATACGCCATCTCTTTTGGGCATGAGTACAGATATGGCTGAAGACAAGAAAATTATTTTGCAATATATTCAAACAGATACAACAGATACTTATATGAAAGTATCCATTGCCAAATATCTACTAAAGTATGGCACATTCAATAGGCAAGAATTAGCTATATTGAATGCCTTAATAATAGATTTTTCGTAATGGGGTTGTTTAGTTGGATTTTTTCACAACAGATACAGTTCAACTAAACAACCCCAATAACAAAACTATCTACCAAAGTATAAGTCCTCTTTATCTCTGCGCGTTTGGTCTTCTAACGGATATTCTTTGCGCAAAGGGAAATAGTCCATCTCATCAACATTCAAGATGCGTTTAAGTTGAGGATGCCCTTCAAAAATAATTCCGTAAAAGTCAAATGTTTCGCGCTCTTGCCAATTTGCTGAAGCGAAAATCTTGCTTACAGTGGGTATAGTGGGGTTTTCGGTAGGCAAGTACACCTTGATACGCAAGCGAATGTTGTGCAAAAGTGTGTGTAAATGATAGGTAACGCAAAACTCCTTGCCTGCGTTGTCGGGGTAATGTACGCCACAAAGGTCAGTTAAGAATTGGAAACGAAATTGGTTGTGAAAATACAAATAATCCAAAATTGGAATGATTTGCTCACGCGTAGTAGTAAAGGTATGCAGTCCATACGGCTCGTACACTTCAGAGATACTATCTCCAAATGTTGCAACGAGGTCGTCTATTACGATTTGTGAAGTAAGAATTGCCATGTAAAGTCGTTATTAAGAAGCAAGAATTAAATAAATTAGTACTTTTACACCTATAAGATATTGACTATCAGTATTTTGTGTATGGTACAAATTAGGTTATTTTTATTTGGTATGATTCGAGTAGAGCGGCGTATTGCTCTGTATTCCTGCGGCGTAGGCTTTCATTTATAGCAAGTTCCTGAATTTTTAGGATGCCTTCGAGAATTTGCTCAGGACGAGGTGGACAACCTGGTACATACACATCTACAGGTATGATGCGGTCTATTCCTTGTAGTACACTATAAGTATCAAAAATGCCTCCACTCGAAGCACACGCGCCTACTGCAATCACCCAACGTGGCTCAGCCATTTGTTCATAGACCTGCCTTACAATTGGGCTCATTTTTTTGGCTATAGTTCCCATCACCATCAGCAAATCTGATTGACGAGGCGAAAAGCTTGGACGCTCTGCTCCAAAACGCGCCAAATCGTATGTAGATGCCATAGTAGCCATAAACTCTATGCCACAGCATGACGTAGCAAAAGGCAAAGGCCAAAGTGAGTTGGCGCGTGCCATGCCGATTACTTTCTGAAACGAGGTGGCAAAAAAGCCTTGCCCCGCTTGCCCTTCTGGGGCTTCAACCATTTTTATCATGGGTGTAGATATTGAAAATTAGACAGTTACAAAATTATATAAAAAATATTTTATGTTAAGGCG